>JAQGJY010000013.1 GCA_028290325.1 Tardiphaga sp. | reverse complement strand
CCATCAGCCCGGTTCCGGCAATAGGCAGCGGACACGCTCACATTGGTTTGAATGGTCTAAATGTGGCAGGCGGAACGGATGCTGCACCGCACTGTTGTCAATGCGTAAATATGCAACGCAGGGACATTCTATGACCAAGACCAAACTTTTCGCGGCCGCGGCCGTGCTGACCTCGATGATGGTGACGCCTGTGCTGGCCCAGGGTATTCGTGAGCACTCCCACAGCTCCTCCCAGATCAAACAGCAGCAATTGAAACATCCGAATATGGGCCGGAGTGAGCGTCGCATGGTGCGTGATCGCGACGCGAATATCGGCATCGACCGGGACTTCGGCGACCGCCGCTACGGTAGCAATACCGGCTTTTTCCCGCTTGATGCGGCGACCGGCATCGTCGGCGGCGCCGTCGGCACTGCCGGGGCGATTGCCACCGCGCCGTTCGGCGGCTGGAACAACGATAGCTGGAACAATGGTTACGACAACGGCTACGCCCGCGCCGGATCCAATGACCGCTACAATCGGGTCGGCTATCGCGACAGCTATGCCGCCGTCAACAGTGGCGGCCGCGTCGGAGCATTCGCGACGGCCCCTTACACCAATCCCTACGAATATAGCGGGGTCGCTGCCGGCAACGGCTGGTATGGCCAGAGCTACAACCAGCGCAACCAGTTCGTTTGCGAACCGGGTACGGTTTTCGCCGACGCGAACGGCATCCGCACGCTCTGTCAGTAAGACGTTCGATATGATGGGAAAGGGGCGGCCGATCGGCCGCCCCTTTCGCGTGGCGGGCTGTTGAGACCGTTCAGATGTCGTGGTAACAGGGCGGCGATGCGGGTGTAGCTCAATGGTAGAGCAGCAGCCTTCCAAGCTGAATACGAGGGTTCGATTCCCTCCACCCGCTCCAGCTTTTGGCGGTCACAAACTACCGCCCGGTTGCGGTTCTGACCGGGCGCGCGCGATGGGTCAGCATCAGGACCGAGACGCCGACGATTCGGGTCACGATCGCCGCGACGTCATCTGTATCGCAAGCGCCATCCGACAATTTATCGAGTCGCTCGGTATCGCGGATGGTCTGATGCGCCATCGCCAGCGCGAAGTGGATGCTCCAGAAAATATCGGCCGGATCGTGATCCGGCAGCGCGCGCCGGATCGCGGCGGCGAAGCGACGTAGATGATCGACCTCGCGATTCTTGATCTTGCGGATTGGCGCGACCGATTCGATTGAGGCCCGGATCATGAAACGGGCGGCATCGGAGCGCTGCTTGCCGGGCCCAAGACAACCGCGCAGCGTCGGACCCACCAAGGCCGTGAAGATGTCATCGATCGCGGCGCGGCCGTCGCCTGCGGACTCCGCCGCTTTCAACTCTTGCAGCCGCTCGCGATTGGTGACGAGACTGCGGGTGACGAACAGTTCCGCGATCAACTCGTCCTTCGAGCCGAAGTGATAATTCACCGCGCTGAGATTCACGTTGGCCGCCGTCACGATGTCGCGCATCGTCACATCCGCGAAACCGCGCGCGGCGTAAAGCCGTTCGGCCGCGGACAGGATCGCGCTCCGGGTATGATCTGCTGCCATGCCAGAAGCCTACTACGCCCTGCGCGCGGGCGCTTGCGGGCTGGTTGCAATTAAAACGCTTGTATGAAACTATCGTTTGAATGCAGGGAATGTCAACGCGCGGTAGCGCGCGCTTCTTCGCTCGCCCGCCGTCGCGCAATCGCATGACCCGACAAAAAGCTCTTGCGAAGCGCCGACGACGGGACAACAGTGCCGCCAATCTCGAAGCCTTAAAAATAAAGAGGAACGTCTGATGGATTTTTCGTTGTCCGAACGCCAAACCGAATGGCTCGACCGCGTCACCGCCTTCATGGACAATCACGTCCGCCCCGCCGTTCCCGAATACAAGAAGCAGGACGAGAGCGGTGATCGCTGGAAGGTGATCCCGGTCGTCGAGGAATTGAAGAAGAAGGCGAAGGCCGAAGGCCTCTGGAATATGTTCATGCCGCCGAGCGAGCATGAGGATGATGAATTCCGTGGCGCGGGACTGACCAATCTCGAATACGCGATGCTGGCCGAGCAGATGGGCCACATTGGCTGGGCCTCGGAAGTATTCAACTGCTCCGCGCCAGATACCGGCAACATGGAAGTGTTCATGCGGTATGCGTCCAAGGAGCTGAAGAAAAAGTATCTTCGCCCGTTGATGGACGGCGAAATCCGTTCGGCATTCCTGATGACCGAGCCAGCCGTCGCATCGTCGGACGCCACCAACATCGAGACGTCGATCAAGCGAGAAGGCGATGAATACGTCATCAACGGCCGCAAGTGGTGGTCGTCCGGCATGGGCGATCCGCGCTGCAAGGTGATGATCGTGATGGGCAAGACCGATCCGAGCGCGCCGAAGCATCAGGCGCAGTCGCAGATCGTCGTGCCGGTCGACGCCAAGGGCGTCATCATCGAGAAGATGCTGCCGGTGTTCGGCTATGACGACGCGCCGCATGGCCACGCGCAGGTGCTGCTCGACAACGTCCGCGTGCCCGCCAGCAACATTCTGCTCGGCGAGGGGCGTGGCTTTGAAATCGCGCAGGGCCGCCTTGGTCCGGGCCGCATTCATCATTGCATGCGGACGATCGGCAAGGCCGAGGAGGCCCTCGCCAAAATGGTGAAGCGTCTGCAATCGCGCACGGCGTTCGGCAAGAAGGTGATCGAATATTCGATCTGGGAGCAGCGCATCGCCGAAGCCCGGACCGACATCGAACTCAATCGCCTGCTGTGCCTCAAGGCCGCCGACATGATGGACAAGGTCGGCAACAAGAAAGCCCAGCTCGAAATCGCGATGATCAAGGTCTCGGGTCCGAACATGGCGCTCAAGATCATCGACAACGCGATCCAGGCCTATGGCGGCGCCGGCGTCTCCGACGAGGCAGGCCTTGCGAAGGATTATGCATCGATGCGAACGATGCGTCTTGCGGACGGACCGGACGAGGTTCACAACCGCGCTATCGCTCGGCTTGAAATCAAGAAGCACGCCGAAAAGACCAACCACTAAGAAAGGTCGCGACGTGACCGAAGGCGTTCGTAAAGACGACGAATATTCGGGCACCAAGCCCGTCGAGGAGCGTCATCGGGTCGATGAAGCGCGCCTCGACGGCTGGATGCGCGACAATGTCGAAGGCTATCAGGGTCCGCTGACCGTCCTGCAATTCAAGGGTGGTCAGTCGAACCCGACCTATCGGCTGAACACGCCGGCGCGTTCTTACGTGATGCGCCGCAAGCCGTTCGGCAAATTATTGCCGTCGGCGCATGCGGTGGATCGCGAATTCAAGGTGATCGCCGCGCTCGGCAAGCAGGGCTTTCCGGTTGCGAAAGCCTTCGCGCTCTGCATGGACGATGCCGTGCTCGGCTCGGCGTTCTACGTGATGTCGCATGAAGACGGCCGCATCTTCTGGGATCCGGCGCTGCCGAATGTCGCGCGTGATCAACGTCGCGCGATCTTCACGAGCAAGATCGAAACGCTGGCGAAGTTGCACATGTACGAGCCCGACGCGATCGGGCTTGGCGATTTCGGCAAAGCGGGGAACTACTTCGCCCGGCAGGTCGATCGCTGGACCAAGCAGTACAAGGCGTCCGAGACGCAATCGATTCCTGAAATGGATCGTTTGATGGAATGGTTGCCGACCTCGGTGCCGCAGCAGGAGCGGGTGTCCGTCGTTCACGGCGATTACCGCATCGACAATATGGTGTTCCACGGCACCGAGCCGCGCGTGCAGGCCGTATTGGACTGGGAATTATCGACGCTCGGCGATCCGATGGCCGACTTCACGTATCTGCTGATGCAGTGGACGATGCCGGGTCTCGCCGGCCTCGACTTCAAGGCGCTCGACATTCCGACGATGGACGAGGCCGCGCAGATCTATTGCAAGATGACGGGCCGCAAGGAAGTGCCGGAGTTGAGCTGGTATTACTCCTACAATCTGTTCCGGCTCGCCGGCATCTTGCAGGGCATCGCGGGCCGCATTCGCGACGGCACCGCCGCCAGCGACAAGGCCAAGGAATCCGTCAAGCGGACGGTGCCGTTGGCCCAGGCGTCGTGGCAGTACGCGCTGAAAGCCGGCGCGAAATAGGGCAACACACTCGTCATTCCGGGATGTACGCGCACCGGCGGAGCCGGTGCGAACGCAGATCCGGAATCACCCTCGTGATGGCACATGCGATGTAACGCATGAGATTCCGGGCTCGCGTCCGCCGAAAGGCGTTCGCGCCCCGGAATGACGTGGACACCGATCTTGGCCCTTTCTCCGAATTTGCGTGGAAGCCTGTTCATGGCCGCGGCCATGGCTGGTTTTACGATGAACGATGCGATCACCAAGATCGTCACCACCGAGATCAATTTCGGTCAGGTGATGCTGGTGCGGGGGCTGTTCGCGATCGTGCTGATCGCGGCGCTTGTCTGGCACCGGCAAGCCTTTCGCCCGTTGCGCGTCCTGTTCATCGCGCCGGTGGCGGTGCGCGTCGCCGGCGAGGTCGGCGGCACCATCGCGTTCCTGGCGGCGATCACGCATCTGCCGCTGGCCAATACATCGGCGATCTTTCAGGTCCAGCCGCTGGCCGTGACGATGGGCGCGGCGCTGGTGTTCGCTGAGCCGGTCGGATGGCGGCGCTGGCTGGCGATCGCGGCGGGATTCATCGGTGTGCTCATCATCGTCCGGCCGGGCGTCGCGGGCTTCAACCAGTTCTCGCTGTTTGCTCTGGTGTCGGTGGCGTTCAGCGCGGTACGCGATCTCGCCACCAAACGCATCCCGGCCGAGATTCCCTCGCTCTTCATCACGCTGCTGACGACGATCACCGTGACGACGGCCGGGGCCTGCGTGCTCGTGCCATTGGGCGGCTGGCGTCCGTTGTCCGGTCCCTCCGTCGGGCTGCTGTCGCTTGCGGCGGTGCTGGTGCTGATCGGCTATCAATGCGTCATCGTGGCGATGCGCGCCGGCGATATCTCGGCCGTCGCGCCATTTCGCTACACGGCGTTGCTGTGGGCGATGCTGCTTGGTTTTCTCGTCTTTGGCGACGTGCCGGATATGCCGATGACGATCGGGGCGTCGATCATCGTATTGTCGGGGTTGTATGCGTTGTATCGCGAACGCGTCCGCGACAAGAAGCGCCTCGTGGCGGCATCAACGTCGGGCCTGCCGCCCGATGGGTTGTAGGTATCTGCAACACCAATGGCCGTCGTCAGCCGCGAGGCAAGCATCGCCGAGGCGCACGTTCAATTACGAAGGTCATGAATAATGGTCACCCGGTCAAGCCGGGTGACGATGTTGGTTTGCGTCGCGCGCCGCGCGCGGCAACGAACTAGATCGGCTTGCCCGCGTAAGGCATCGACGCCGTCAGTCCGCCATCGACGGGAATGGCCTGACCGTTGACGTAGGACGCGTCGTCGCTGGCGAGAAACAGCCCCATCGCGGCGAGTTCGTGCGGCTGGCCGGCGCGCTTGAGCGGATTGAGCTGTCCGATCTTGCCGTCGGTGCCACGCTCTCTTGCATTGTCGAAGATCGGCTTGGTCATGCCGGTCTCGATCAAGCCCGGACAGACCGCGTTGATCCGCACGCCTGTGCCCGAGAGCGAATAGGCTGTCGTTTGGACAAGGCTGATGACGCCGGCCTTGCTCGCCGCATAAGGATGCCCCGAGGCGCCGGACTTCAGGCCGGCCACGGAAGCCGTCAACACGATTGCGCCTGACTTCTGCTTCACCATCAGCGGCATCGCGTATTTCACCGCGAGGAACGGGCCGATCAGATTGACGCGCAGCACCTCCTGCCATTGTTCGACCGTCTGTTCACCGAGCGGCACAAGGCCGCCGCTGACCCCGGCATTGGCCCAGATCGCATCAAGCCTGCCGTATGCCGACACCGCCTTCTCGACGAACGCCTTCACATCGGCTTCGGAGCCGGCATCGGCCGTCACGGCCTCGATCGCGCCGCCGGCCTTGGCGACCATCGCGGCGGTCTCATGCACGGCTTCGCTGCGATCGACGATGATCAGCCTCGCGCCTTCCTTGGAAAACATCAGTGAGGCCGCGCGCCCGATGCCGCTGCCGGCGCCGGTGATGATGACGGATTTGCCTTCGAGGCGGCCCATGAGTGTCTCCCTAAGTATTTTTGATTGCCGTCGTGCGGAATACGAGTTTGCGATGAGGCTTGAGGCCTCGCTCTCGCTCACGTACATCACTTGCAACATTATTGAAGGGTCGCGTTGATGTCCAATTCCGACAAGCCGTTCGTCGCTCAACATACCATTCCAAAAGGCGTGACGGCGACGCGCTGGTGGTGGGTGCGCCACGCGCCGGTGCGCGACGACGGCGGCAACATCTACGGTCAGAAGGACATGTCCTGCGATTGCAGCGATCGCGTCGTGTTCGATGCCGTCGGCAAGATTTTGCCGCGCAACGCGGTGTGGGTCTCGAGCAAGCTGAAGCGCACGCATATGACGGCGGCGGCGATCTGGGATGCCGGTTATCCGAAACCCGATACGATGCCGCATGAGGCCGATCTCAACGAGCAACATCTGGGTGATTGGCAGGGCATGAATCGCGCGGAGTTCTTCGCCAATTTGCCGACCAATCTCGACACGTTCTGGTTCGCACCAATCGATGAGCCGGCGCCCAACGGCGAAAGTTTCCTCGACCTTTATCGTCGGACGCAAAGCGCGATCGCCCGTATCACCGCCGCGCATGCCGGGCGCGATATCGTCGCGGTCGCACATGGCGGCACCATCAAGGCCGCGATCGGCGTCGCGTTGAAAGACCAGCCGGACAGGGGACTCGCCTTCACAATCGACAATTGTTCGGTGACGCGGCTCGATCACATGGCAAGTGACGGCCATGTCGGCTGGCGGATTCCATTCATCAATCAGCAGCCATGGATTGCCTCACCCGAACACGCGGCGATGCATCAACCAGCCGGTCCGGAAGTCGCGACGACGAAACTGGCGTAGTTTTTATTCGACTAAAAAAGCAAACCATAAAGGGAAGAGACATATGACTTTGTTTGATATGACTGGAAAAGTCGCCGTCATCACCGGCTCGACGCGTGGCATCGGCCGCGCCATCGCGGAACGCATGGCCGAGCACGGCGCGAAAGTCGTGATCTCCTCGCGCAAGCAGGACGTCTGCGACACCGTCGCCAAAGAGATCAACGATCGGTTCGGTTCGGGGACGGCAATCGCGATCGCCGCGAATATCTCCAGCAAGGAAAACTTGCAGAACCTCGTCACCGAGAGCAACCGCGCCTTCGGCAAGATCGACGTGCTGGTCTGCAACGCGGCCTCGAATCCGTATTACGGTCCGCTCGGCGATATTTCCGACGATGCGTTTCGCAAAATTCTCGACAACAATATCGTGGCCAACAACTGGCTGACCAGCATGGTCGTGCCGGACATGATCGCGCGCAAGGACGGATCAGTGATCATCGTGTCATCGATCGGCGGCCTCAAGGGCTCGACGATATTGGGCGCCTACGCGATCTCGAAGGCCGCCGACATGCAGCTCGCGCGCAACCTCGCCTGCGAATATGGCAAGCACAATGTGCGCGTGAACTGCATCGCGCCCGGCCTCATCAAAACCGATTTCGCCAAAGCGTTGTGGGACAATCCGGACAATCTGAAGGCCTCGACCGCGCGCTCGCCGTTGTTGCGGATCGGCACGCCGGACGAAATCGCCGGCGCGGCGGTGTTTCTCGGTTCGGCCGCCGGGAATTTCATGACCGGCCAGACCATCGTGATCGATGGCGGCGCGACGATCAGCTGATCGTCTTGTTATTCCGGGATGCGTCATCTCCGCGAAGGCGTTAGCCCAAGGAGAGTGGCGCAGCCCCGGAATCCCTACGCCCCGCGGGGTTGGGGAGTCCGGCTCGCTGGTGGTTTGACATCGACCAAAACGTCGATGTCGTCACCTCAGCAGCGCACGGAAGGACACTCCCTCACTCCACCGCCGCGTACACGAGGCTTCTCACCAGCGTACGGAAATGTTCACGCTGGCCCGGACCCTGCGACATGAAGACCGCGAACAGATCTTCCTGCGGATCGATCCAGAAGAACGTGCCGGCCATGCCGCTCCAAAAGAACTGACCGGTCGAGCCCGCGAACGGGGCCATTCCGTCATGCGTGCGGACGGCGAAGCCGAGACCGAAACCGTGGCCCGGCGGCAGCAAATGGCTTTCCACTTTGACCTTCGGGTCGAGATGGTTCGACGCCATGAAATGCAGCGTCTTGCGACCGATGATCCGCGTGCCGTCGAGTTCACCGCCGTTGAGCAGCATCTGGCAGAAGCGCGCGTAATCCATCGTCGTCGACACCAGACCGCCGCCGCCCGATTCCATCACCGGTTTTTCCAGCATGTTGAACAAAGCGACCTTATCGCCGGTCCATGGATCGGTGGCGAACGGCTCGGCGAGGCGGTGAGCGTTTTCCGCGCCGGCATGAAAAGCGGTCTCTGTCATCTGCAAAGGCGCGAGAATGCGTTCGGTGAGATAAGCGCTGAGCGTTTTGCCCGAGATGACCTCGATAATGCGGCCGAGGATGTCAGTCGCGCGTGAGTAGTTCCATTCCGCGCCGGGCTGACACATCAACGGCAACTTCGCGACGATCGACGCATGCTGCGCGTTCGTGATGGTGCGATCGCGCGCGCCCGATTTTGCGTATAGCCGCTGCACCATGCCGGTGCCGGTGATCTCGTAGGACAGGCCGGACGTGTGCCGGAGCAGATCTTGAATGGTGATCGCACGCGCGGGCAAGGCGAGTTCAAGTGCGCCGTTGCGCTCGATGCCGACGCGCTGGTCCGCGAACTCCGGGATATATTTGGCGAGCGGGTCGTTGAGCAGCAGGTGGCCGTCTTCGACCAGTTGCATGATGCCGAGCGAGACCAGCGGCTTGGTCATCGAGAAAATACGGAAGATGCTGTCGCGCGTCATCGGCGCGTCCAGCGCCGGGTTCTGCTTGCCGAAGGCCTCGAAAAATCCGATCTGGCCGCGTCGCGCCACCAGCATCGTCACGCCCGGAGTGGTGCCCTTGTCAATTTCGCGCTTGAAGGCATCCGACATCGCCTTGAGGCGGGCAGGCGATAGGCCGATCGAGGCGGGGCTCGCCTGCGGCAGTTGTGGCGTCTGCGGCGACGGGTTGGATTTGGCGAGTGGCTGCGCGTTCATGGTGTCTCCCTCAAAGTTTCTCTGCTTTGTCGGCAGAGTGACCGAGTTCGGGCGGCTTGAACAGGTGGGTTCAACGCGGGGAGGCCTTGCATTTCAGGGGCAATTTATGCTTGAAACACCGCGAACCGAAGGCGCTGCGTCGGTTCCATAGGGGTGTAGCTCAGTTGGTAGAGTACCGGTCTCCAAAACCGGTTGTCGTAGGTTCGAGCCCTACCGCCCCTGCCAA
>JAQGJY010000001.1 GCA_028290325.1 Tardiphaga sp. | reverse complement strand
CGTCGCCGACGATGTCGATGGCGATCCGGTGTTTCTGGCAAAGAACGAGTTTTATCTCGGCTACACCCGCGAGCGCGCGCCGGGCATCGTGTTTTCCAGCATCAAGGATGTGAAGAAGAAAGTCTGAAATTGCGTGCGGCGGCAAAGCTTGTCGAGTCGTTCGTCATTGCGGGACGTCATGGGCTCTCGGCGTCGAAAACCAGCGACGGTGATGCAATCGAGTCCGACGGGGCATGCCCAGTGAAGACCCTACCTCACTCGATCCGGATCTGCGCCTTGCGGATCACGTCGGCCCAGCGGGCTTTCTCGTCCGCCATCAATTGCCGCAACTGATCCGGGGTCGAGGGGGCGGGCGCGATCTGCTGCACCTTCAACCTCTCGATCACCGCCGGCTCGGCGAGCGATTTCACCACTTCGGCGTTGATCATCGCGATGATCGCCGGCGGCGTGCCGCCCGGCGCGATCAAGGCATTCCATGCATCGGATTCGACGTCGATGCCGGATTCCTTCAGCGTCGGCACGTCGGGCAGAAACGGTGAGCGTTGCGCTGTCGAAACCGCGAGGATTTTAACCGCGCCGCTGTCGAGCTGCGGCGTCACCGCGATCGCGGCGAGACACACCGCCTGGACGTCGCCGCGAATCAGCGCGGTGACGGCGGCGGGCGAACCGGGATAGGGCACGTTGACCATGCGCGCGCCGGCCGCCTGCGCGATCGCCTCCATGCAGA
The DNA here is from genome assembly GCA_028290325.1 of Tardiphaga sp. Classification (GTDB taxonomy): domain Bacteria; phylum Pseudomonadota; class Alphaproteobacteria; order Rhizobiales; family Xanthobacteraceae; genus Tardiphaga. The sequence goes on along the minus strand of JAQGJY010000001.1, from coordinate 12,567 downwards.
TTTGCGACAGCGAGCCGGCGCCGATCGCGCCGTAAGCCAGCCCGTTCGCGTCGGACTTCAACCGGGCGACGAATTCCGCGACGGTGTTGACGCCGAGGCTGGTCGGCACCGCGAGCACATTGGGTAACCGCGTCAGCACCGTCACCGGCGCGATATCCTTGGCCGGATCGTAGGGCAGTCTGGCGAACAGCAAGGTGTTGATCGCCAGCGGACCGCCGAGTGAAATGCCGATCGTCGCACCATCGGGCGCGGCCTTGGCGACGGCGTCGGTGCCGATATTGCCGGATGCGCCGGGCTTGTTTTCGACCATGATCGTCGTGCCGGGATGCCGTGCCTGAAGGCTGTCGGCGATGACGCGGCCGACCATGTCGGGCGTCGAGCCGGCGGAGAACGGCACGATCAGCCGCACATGACGCGGCGGCCATGCGGCATCCTGCGCCTGGACGTGGATCGCCGGCGCCAGCATCGTCAGCAGGGCGGCGAAGGTAGCGCGTCCAAGCATTGCGTCATTCCCGTGATTGGTGATACGCGGACCATATAAAGACAAACCGCGTGCGCGCCTACCGCGCGGCGCAGACGCAGGGTGGATATCGTGGGACTGATCGTGATGATCTCAGGATTGGTGCTGTTTCTCGGCACCCATGTTGTCACCACCAAACGCGGGATGCGAACGCAACTGATCGCGCGGCACGGCGAGGGCGTTTACAAGGTCGCCTATTCGGTGGTGTCGGTGATCGGCCTCGCGCTGATCGTCTGGGGCTTCGCGAGCTATCGCGCCACCGGCTGGATCAACGTCTGGACACCGCCGGCCTTCATGAAACACATCTCGGTCGGCCTGATGCTGTTCGCCGTCATCATGCTGGCGTCGGCCTATATTCGCGGCCGCATCTACACGACGCTCAAGCACCCGATGCTGGCGGCGATCAAGCTGTGGGCCGTCGCGCATCTGCTGTCGAACGGCGATCTCGGCTCGATCATTCTGTTCGGATCGTTCCTGGCCTGGGCGGTGTTCGATCGCATTTCGCTGAAGCGCCGCAGCGATGCCGGCGGTCCGCCGATTCCGGTCGGCGGCATCGGCAACGATGCCATCGCGGTCGCCGTCGGCATCGTCGCTTATCTCGCGCTGGGTTATGCCTTCCATCCCGTCGTCATCGGCGTCCCGGTTTTTGGAGCGTAAGTTTATGTCGATCCAATCCGCCATCAAGCGCAAGACCGCGCCGGACATTCGCGCGCGCAAGAACGGCGAGCCGATCGTGATGCTGACCTCGTATCACGCGCACACGGCGGCGCTGGTCGATCGCTATTGCGACGTCATTCTCGTCGGCGACTCGCTGGGCAACGTGATGCATGGCTTCGAGACGACGGTGCCGGTGACGCTGGAGATGATGATTCTGCAAGGCCATGCCGTGATGCGCGGGTCGCAGCATTCGCTCGTCGTGGTCGACATGCCGTTCGGCTCCTATGAGGCAAGCAAGGAGCAGGCGTTTCATTCCGCCGTGCGGATCATGAAGGAGACGCATTGCGGCGCGGTGAAGCTCGAGGGCGGCGCGCGGATGGCGGAGACCATCGCCTTTCTCACCGAGCGTGGTATTCCGGTGATGGGCCATATCGGGCTCACGCCGCAATCGATCAACGCATTGGGCTCATTCCGGTCTCAGGGGCAGGCCGAAGCGCTGGCGCTGGCCGAAGGCGGCAATGAGGTCGGCCCGATCCAGAACGACGCCAAGGCCGTGGCGCAAGCCGGGGCGTTCGCCATCGTGGTCGAGGCCATCGCCGAACCGCTGGCGCGACGGATCACGCAGGTCATCGACGTCCCGACGATCGGCATCGGCGCCAGCGCGGCCTGCGACGGGCAGGTGCTGGTGCTGGAAGACATGCTTGGCCTGTCGGCGCGGACGCCGAAATTCGTCCGCCGCTACGGCGAGATCGGCCCGATGATCGAGGCCGCGATTCAGGGCTACGCCAACGACGTCCGCTCCCGCGCCTTTCCGGGCCCGGAGAATGTCTATGGCATGAAGCCGAAGGCCTGAGATTCCTGTCCCGGACGCTGAGCCGCGCATCTTCGCGCGTGTAAGTGGGCCTGAATTCTGCGCTTGAGGCGGTCGCGGCTCCGCGCTGCGACACCGCGCTGCGCTGGTGTCGCGCCGCGAACGGGGACGAGCATTGGCCGTTTTGCCTTGCCGTGGCCATATCCCTATTGTATCGCGCCAGTCACGGTCGGGGGACGGCCGCCGCAGGTTCGCGCGCGCCAGACGGGGTTAAGTACAAGTGTCTGAAATCTTTGACGAAGTGAATGAAGACGTCCGCCGCGAACAGCTCAAGCAGTTTTGGGCGAAATATTCGCTGCTGATCATTCTGATCGCCATTATCGTGATCGGCGGCGTCGGCGGCTGGAAGGGCTATCAATACGTCGAGGGCAAGAAGGCCGTCGAGGCCAGCGCCGCGTTCGATCGCGCGATCGAATTGTCCGAGCAGAAAAAACACGCCGAGGCCGAGGCCGCGTTCGCGAAACTCGCCACTGACGCGCCGTCCGGCTATCGCACGCTGGCGCGGTTGCGCGCCGCGGGCGAAGCGGCCGAACGCGACAAGACCGCCGCCGTCGCTTTGTATGACGGCATCGCCGCCGACCGCACCGTCAATGCCGCCGAGCAGGATCTCGCCAAGGTGCGCGCCGCCGGCCTGCTGGTCGATACCGGCAGCTACGACGATCTCAAGAAGCGGCTCGAAGCCGTGACGGCGGGGGCGGGGACCTATCGCCATACGGCGCGCGAGCTGTTGGCGCTGTCGGCATGGCGCAACGGCAACCCCGACGCGACGCGGCAGTGGCTGGATCAGATCGCCAATGACGGCGAAACGCCGTCCAGCATGCGAAGCCGCGCGGAAGCGTTGCAGGCGCTGTTGCCGCCGGTCGCGAAAAGTTAAGCGGTGCGGTCTATGTTGGTCTGTCCGTTGATGAGTTTGTAATCGTGAGTTCGCCCATGCGCCGCGCGCAACGTTTGATCGCAGCCACCGTCCTGATCGCGCTGTCCGGCTGTCTTGCCGGCTGCGGCGGTGGCAGTGGCTTCGATCCGACCGACATGCTCGATTTCCTCGACACCAAGAAGAAGCTGCCGGGCGAGCGCAAGCCGGTGTTCCCGGAGGGCGTGCCGGGCTTGCAGCAGGGCGTGCCGAAAGAATTATATCGCGGCGCCAAGGCCGAGCCCGCGCCCGAGATCGCCCCGCCGGTCGAGGAGCCGAAGGCCAAGCGCGGAACGAAATCGCGCAGCAAGGGCTCGGCCGCCAGCCGCGCCCCGGCTCCGGCGGCTTCGGCTCCGGCGGACCCGGATGCCGCGCCGGTCGAGGAAAGCGCGGCTCCGGCCGCGCCGCCCGCGCCGAAGGGCCAGAAGATCACACGCCGCCGCACCACGGCGCCGCCGCCGGATCAGGCCGCGCCCGCCGCCGCGGCTCCGGCACAGCCGCCGGCCCAGTCGGCGTTCCCGGCGCCGCTGCCGAGCAGCGGTTTTTCGCGGTAAATCGCAGCAATCGAAACCGACGAAACGCGAAGGCTGGCGAGGGGTTTCGTTCTCTCGTTGAGACAAACCCCTGAACCGGCCCGGACTTCATCCGGTCCACCCTCTCCCACTGCGGGAGAGGACAAGAGCCCGCTTGCTTGCATTGACACACGCCGCGCAAAGGGCGCAGGGAACGTCCATGTCTTTCAACTTTGCCAGTATCGGCCGGCCCAATGTCGGCAAATCCACCTTGTTCAATCGCCTCGTTGGACAGAAGCTCGCGCTCGTCGATGACACGCCCGGCGTCACCCGTGACCGCCGCGAGGGTCAGGGCAAGCTCGGCGATCTCGAATTCACGCTGATCGACACCGCCGGTCTCGACGAGGGCCCGAAGGGCTCGCTGACGGCGCGGATGCAGGAGCAGACCGAGACCGCGATCGCGCTCGCCGACGCGCTGATGTTCGTGATCGACGCCCGCGCCGGGTTGACTCCCAACGATCGCGGCTTCGCGGATTTCGCGCGGCGCGCCAGCAAGCCGGTCGTGCTCGTCGCCAACAAGAGCGAAGGCAAGCACGGCGAAGTCGGCGCGATGGAATCCTACGCGCTTGGCCTCGGTGAGCCGATCCAGATTTCCGCCGAACACGGCGAAGGCCTGAGCGACCTTTATGATGCGTTGCGCGACATCATGCCCGAGCCGGTCTACGACGACGAGGAGATCGAGGGGGACGAGGCCGACGACGAGATCATCAGCGACGAAGACCTCGCGCAGCGGCCGATTCGCGTCGCCATCGTCGGCCGGCCCAACGCCGGCAAGTCGACGATGATCAATCATCTGCTCGGCGAGGAACGTCTGCTGACCTCACCCGAAGCCGGCACGACCCGCGATTCCATCTCGGTCGATATCGTGTACAAGAACCGCGAATTCCGCGTCTTCGACACGGCCGGTCTGCGACGCCGCTCGCGCATCGAGGCGAAGCTCGAGAAGCTCTCGGTCGCCGATGCGCTGCGCGCGGTGCGTTTCGCCGAGGTCGTCGTGCTGATGATGGATTCGCAGAACAAGTTCGAGGAGCAGGATCTGCGCATCGCCGATCTGATCGAGCGCGAGGGCCGCGCGCTGGTCATCGCCGTCAACAAATGGGATTTGATGGAGAAGAAGGCCAACCTCGTCACCGCGTTGCGCGAGGATGTCGATCATCTGCTGCCGCAGGTGCGCGGCGTGCCGATCGTCGCGGTCTCCGGCATGATGGGCGACGGCATCGACCGGTTGATGAGCTCGATCGAGCAGGCCTATCTGATCTGGAACCGGCGCGTGCCGACGGCGGCGCTCAATCGATGGTTCGAACAGGCGATCGATACCAACCCGCCGCCCGCCGTGTCGGGCCGTCGCTTGAAACTGAATTACGTCACGCAGACCAAGGCGCGGCCGCCGAGCTTCGTGGTGTTCTGCTCGCGCGCCGACGCCGTGCCGCAATCCTATCTGCGGTATCTGGTCAACAGCCTGCGCCAGTTCTTCGATCTGCCCGGCACGCCGGTGCGGATCACGTTGCGCGAGAAGGCCAACCCGTTCGCGCATAAGCGGCGGCGGCCGAACTGAGCCGCTCTGACGTCCACCGCGATGCGACCGTGATCCGCGTCACGTGCGTTCTCGCGCACGCGAGCGGCGATCCAGTAGTCCATCGGTGAGGCTCTGGGATACTGGATCCCCGCTGTCGCGGGGATGACCTCACTGCGCGTTGTGACGGCTGTGGCTGTTGCGACGGCACGTCACGGCATCGCCGTCATTTCAACGCATCCGATACCAACCGAAACTTCTGCACGCGCTTTCCGGTATCGACTTCGGCGGTATAGACGTTGCCTTTGGCATCGACCGCCATCGCGTGAATCCAGTGAAATTGCCCGGCCTGACGACCCGAGCGGCCCAGCGTGCCGACCACGCGGCCGTCCTCGCGATTGAGCACACGAATTTCGTTGTTCTCGCCATCCGCCGACAGCAGCCATGTCTGTTTCGGATCGGGCCAGACCGCGAGATCCCACACCGCGCCGTTGCCGAGCGTGTTCTTCTCGAAGAACCACTCCTTCACGAAACTGCCGTCCTTCTTGAACACTTGAATGCGATTGTTGATGCGGTCGCAGACGTAGACCAGCCCGTCATTGGCGATCTTCACGCAATGCACCGGATTGGCGAATTGCTGCGGCGCCGGCGCTTTCGGATCGTAAGCCGGCTGCTTGTCGTCGTTCGGCTTGTTGCCGTAGGCGCCCCAATGCCGCTTATACGCGCCGGTGGTGGCATCGAAGACGATCACGCGGCGATTGCCATAGCCATCGGCGACGTAGATCTCATTCGCCGCTTTATCGATCGCGGTTTCGGCGGGCTTGCCGAGTTGCGTGGTGTCGTTGCTGCCCTTGCTCGGCGCGATCGTGCCGATCTGCATGACGAACTTGCCGTCGCCGGTGAATTTCAGAATCGCGTTGTCGTTGTCGGCATTGCCACCGATCCAGACGAAGCCCTGGTCATCGACTTCGATGCCGTGCTCGCGCCCGACCCATTCATAACCAGCGCCAGATTCTTTTGCAGGCGGTCCGCCCCATGACCGCAGTAGATTGCCTTCGGCATCGAACTCCAGCACCGGCGGCGCCGAGACGCAGCATTTGCTGCGCGGCGGCGTCAGGCTCGCGCCCTTCTCGTCGTCGGTCAGCGAGCGCGGCCGATGGATCAGCCAGATGTGGCCGTTCTTGTCGGTGGTGATGCCGCCGACCTGGCCGAGAATCCAGTTGTTCGGCAGCGGCTTCGGCCACGACGCATCGACCTCGAATGTCGGAACGTCGGCGGCGCGGGCGGTGTTCGTGAATGATAGCGCGATCGCGATGGCGGCAATGGCGCGCGCGCATGACGTGAGCGTCATGGCATCCTCCCTGATTTTTTGCTGCGGGTGATCCCGCTTGGAGAGGGAGTGAATGCCTGAGGCGATGCTGAGTCAACCCGAGTGAAACGTCCGGTGAGCACCTCGGATGGCGACGGTTTCAGCGGGTTACTCCGGCGCGCGAAAATCCTGAAACGCGCGCGCCTGGTAATCATAGATGCGGCCGGTGTCGGTGCAGGCGGGCAAGCACAGCGGCACGATGAACTCCGCGACTTGCGCGGGCGTGTCCAGCGTTTCGGGATCTTCGCCGGGAAACACGGTGGCGCGCATCTTGGTGCGAACAGGACCGGGGCTGAACAGGTTGACGCGCATCGCGGTGGTTGCGGTTTCATGCGCCCAGACCCGCGCCAACGTGTCGAGCGCGGCCTTCGACGCCGCATAGGGGCCGAGATAGGCATTGGCCTTGTGCGCCACGCTGGAGGTGATGAAAACCGCGCGGCCGGCGTCGGAGAGGCGCAGGAGCGGCTCCATGCAGCGGATCAGCTGGAAGTTCGCCGTGACGTTCAGCGCCAGCGTGTCCTGCCAGTTCTTCACCGGGACGTGGCCGAGCGGCGACGACGGGCCGGGCATGCCGGCATTGCCGACGAGGATATCGAGCTTGCCGTGGCGTTCGTTGAGCGCCGCGCCGAGCCGCGCGATGCCGTCGAAATCCGTCAGGTTCAACGGCACCAGCGTGGCGCTGCTACCGGCCTGCTTGATGGCGTCGTCGAGTTCCTCGAGGCCGCCCACCGTGCGCGCGGTGGCGACGATATGCGCGCCCTGCCTGGCGAGCGCCAGCGCGGTGGCGTAGCCGATGCCGCGCGACGCGCCGGTGACGAGGGCGATGCGGGAGGAGAGGGGACGGGTCATGATCGATTCCGGCTCAACGAATGCTGCCGTCATACGCGGGCTCGACCCGCGTATCCATCAAACTTTTTGAGCGATGGATCGCCGGGTCGGCGCGCGCAGAAAAACGCGCTTGCCGGCAATGCGGGTACGTCAGCTCGCCTCAGCCAGCAGCGAGAGCTGGCGCGGCTGGTTGTCGTCGCGGTTGAGGTCGGTCAGCGGCGTCGGATAGTCACCGGTGAAATAATGGTCGGTGTATTTCGGGTTGGCCGGATCGCGGCCGGGCTCGCCCATCGCGCGGTAGAGGCCATCGACCGACAGAAATGCCAGCGAATCCGCGCCGACGATGTCGCGCATCTCTTCGATCGAATGATTGGCGGCGAGCAAGGCCGCGCGATCCGGCATGTCGATGCCGTAATAATCCGGATGCGTGATCGGCGGCGAGGCGATGCGGAAATGCACCTCGCGCGCGCCGGCATCGCGCATCATCTTGACGATCTTCTTCGAGGTCGTGCCGCGCACCAGCGAATCGTCGATCAGGATGATGCGTTTGCCTTCGATCGAGGCGCGGTTGGCGGAATGCTTCATGCGGACGCCGAGTTCGCGCACGCTCTGCGTCGGCTGGATGAAGGTCCGGCCGACATAATGGTTGCGGATGATGCCGAGTTCGAACGGCAGACCCGACGCCTGGCTGTAGCCGATCGCGGCCGGCACGCCGGAATCGGGAACCGGAACCACGACGTCGGCCTCGACGTGGCTCTCGCGCGCCAGCTCGGCGCCGATTGACTTGCGCACGTCATAGACCGAGCGGCCGCCGATCACCGAATCCGGCCGCGCGAAATAGATGTATTCGAACATGCAGGGGCGCGGCGGCATCGGCGGGAATGGCTTGTGGCTCTGCGCGCCATTTTCATCGAACACGACGACTTCGCCCGGTTCGATATCGCGGACATGCTTGGCGCCGATGATGTCGAGCGCGCAGGTCTCGGACGCCAGAATCGGGCAGCCATCGAGATCGCCCAGCACCAGCGGGCGAATGCCGAGCGGATCGCGCGCGCCGATCAGTTTCTTGTTGGTGAGCGCGACCAGCGCATAGGCTCCCTCGATCGCGCGCAGCGCCTCGATGTAGCGATCGATGAAGCGGTTGCGCTTCGACTGCGCGACCAGATGCAGGATCACCTCGGTGTCGGTGGTGGACTGCATCATCGCGCCGTTGCGGACCAGTTCGCGGCGCAGCGTCAGGCCGTTGGTGAGGTTGCCGTTATGGCCGACGGCAAATCCGCCGGCGTTGAGTTCGGCGAATAGCGGCTGCACGTTGCGCAGGATCGTCGCGCCGGTCGTGGCGTAGCGGACATGGCCGACGGCGGCGGTGCCGGGCAGGCGCTCGATCACATCGCGCTTGGAGAAGGTGTCGCCGACGAGGCCGAGGCGGCGTTCGGAGTGAAAGCGGCTGCCGTCGAAGGCGACGATGCCGGCGGCTTCCTGTCCACGATGCTGAAGCGCGTGGAGGCCGAGCGCGGTGATCGCGGCGGCGTCGGGATGGCCGTAGATGCCGAAGACGCCGCACTCCTCGCGCAACTTGTCGCCGTCGTAATGGTCGTCGTGGTCGGTGATCGGAGGGAAATCGGGAGTCGCAGGGAGGTCGGCGGCAGTGCAATCCTGTGAAGGGTTCTGCATGTGGCTCATGGCCTCTCTGTTGCCGTCATCAGCTTCAGCCGTCGCGATCCGCGGGGCGAAACTATTTGGTCGTCGCAGCCGGTTTGCCGTCGAGCAGCTTCTTCATGCCGTCGCGCGCATTCTTGCTGTAGCCGTCGCCGGACGGCGGAGCCGCCGGCTCCGCATCCGTTGCCGTGTCGTCTTCGGGTTTGTTCTTCTTGAATCTCTTCAAGATGGTGTTCTCAGGGTCGTCCGGCAAGAGCGACATCAGCCATGCGCCGGTCGAATCCAGCACCAAGCGCGATTTCGCGCCGTTGACCCATTCTGGCCGCTGCTTGTCGGGAACCAGCCAGGAGAAGAACAGAAACGCCACCACGACAATGAGAAGTCCGCGCGCGAGGCCGAACAGAAAGCCCAGCGTGCGGTCCAGCGCGCCGATCCGCGAGTCCAGGATCATGTCTGATATGCGAACGGTGATGATCGACACCACGATGAGGGTACCGATGAACACGCCGGCGATGACGACGATCGAGGCGACGGTATCGTTGTTGAAATAGGTCTTCGCGGTCGGCAGCAACTTCTGGAACGCATAGAGCGTGGTCAGGGCCGCGGCGCCCCAGGCCGCGATCGACAAAATCTCGCGCATGAAGCCGCGCACCATCGCGAGCAGACCGGAGATCAGCATCACCGCCAGCAGGACCAGGTCGAGAATCGTGATCGGCATGTCGTGCTGCTCGGGTCCGGTGTCGTTCAGTTGCGCGAATCGGCGTCGTTGCTGCCGATCATGCTGACGGCGAACGCGAGCGCCGCGCAAGGCCGGACACGCGATGCTCCCGGCCGCTTGCGGGTTGTATAGCGGCGCCCGGCGTGGTCGTCACGCCGGTTTCACAAAAATCAGCGTTCGCCGCTTCGGAATCGCGCGGGTGTGGTATTTTTCTCAGGGGTGGTTTTCTCGGGCGATGCCTTGGCGGCGTCGTCGGTTTTGCGGGGTTTGCCCTTGGCCGCGATGTCAGCGACCAGACTGGTGAGGTTGCCGACGGTATTCAGGATCAGACCCGCGTCGCTGCCAAGATTGCTGCCAAGATTGCTGCCCGCGTCGCCGCGCGCCGATTCGGGCAGCACCGCGCGGCCGAAGCCGAGCTTGGCCGCTTCCTTGAGCCGCGCCGATGACAGCGACACCGGCCGCACCGCGCCGGACAATGAGATTTCGCCGAAATAGACCGCGTCGGTCGGCAGCGGCGCATTCGCCAGCGACGACACAAGCGCGGCAGCGGCGGCGAGATCGGCGGCCGGCTCGTTGATCCGCAAGCCGCCGGCGACGTTGAAATAGACGTCGTAGCCGGACAGCTTGACGCCGCAATGCGCCTCCAGCACCGCCAGCACCATCGACAGCCGCGACGAATCCCAGCCGACGACGGCGCGGCGCGGCGTTCCCAACGTGGTTGGCGCGACCAGCGCCTGCAATTCGACCAGCACCGGCCGCGAACCTTCCATGCCGGCGAACACCGCCGTGCCGGGCGAGCCGAGATCGCGCGCCGATAGAAACAGTTCCGACGGATTGGACACTTCGCGCAGGCCGAGCCCCGTCATCTCGAATACGCCGATCTCGTCGGTCGGGCCGAAACGGTTCTTCACCGCGCGCAGGATGCGAAACTGCTGCGAACCTTCGCCCTCGAAGGACAGCACCGCGTCGACCATGTGCTCGACGACGCGCGGCCCGGCGATCTGGCCGTCCTTGGTGACATGGCCGACCAGAATGATCGCCGCGCCGGTTTTCTTGGCGAATCGAATCAGCGCCTGCGCCGACGCCCGCACCTGCGTCACCGTGCCGGGCGCGGATTCGACCGTGTCAGTCCACATCGTTTGAATGGAGTCGATGATGATCAGGCGCGGCACCGCGCCCTCGGACAGCGTGGCGACGATGTCCTCGACCGAGGTTTCGGCCGCGAGCTGCACGGCGGCATCGGCCAGACCGAGCCGCGCCGCGCGCAGCCGCACCTGGGCGACGGCTTCTTCACCCGAAATATAGACGACGCGGTGGCCCTGCCGCGCCAGCAGCGACGTCGCCTGCGTCAGCAGTGTCGATTTGCCGATGCCGGGATCGCCGCCGAGCAAAAGCACCGAACCGCGCACGAACCCGCCGCCGATGACGCGATCGAGCTCGCCCATGCCGGACGGCAGGCGCGGCGCGTCCGCGCTCTTGCCGGTCAGCGATTCCAGCGTGAACAGCCGGCCGCGCCGCTTCGAACGGATGCTGGCCGGGATCGACGCGCCGTCCGCGGCTTCCTCGACCAAAGTGTTCCACTCGCCGCAGGATTCGCACTTGCCCTGCCAGCGATTGAACGCTGCTCCGCAATTCTGGCAGACGAAGGAGAGGGAGGTTTTGGCCATGGGAGACGGGAATCGCTTGAGAAGAAACGGTACATGCGCTTATCGGACGTTATGGATTGCGACTGAACTGCTCGTCGCGCAAGTGATTAAAGTTCACCACTTTGTATTTCGGCAATTTCCGCTGCGATACGAAGGTCTAGGTCGGTCGAGAGCAGGACAACATTGTCTTTTGCAATCTCTAGGATTGCACAGTCAGTCAATCCCAACGACGTCACAATGCATTGTAAAACATCGACAATCCCGCCACAATCATGATGACGTCCATGACGTAACGAAACGTATTTGCATCCAGCCGCGTGACGAAGCGTTTGGCGACGAACGAGCCGACCATCAGCGACGAGCCGGCGATCAGGCCTTTCACAAACACATCCATGTTCAGGGCGCCGAAGCGTTCGAACACCACGGACTTGGTGACGTAGAGCCCGAGCGACGACGCGGCCTCGGTGGCGAGGAACGCGCCTTTGCTCAGTCCGTAAAACAGAAACAGCGGCACACTCAGCGGTCCCGACGACACCACGATGCCGGTGATGTAGCCGATCAGCGCACCGCCGACCGCCAGCGCCCACAACCCGACTGTGTAATCGCGCCGCGCCAGCCAGTGTCGCACCGGCACCATCGTGATGAAGAACAGCCCCATCGTGATGTCCACCGCATGCGGCGGCAGCTCGATCAACGTGCGCGCGCCCAGGGCCGCCGCCGGAATGCCGGTGACGGAATAGGCCGCGCAAGCGCGCCAGTCGACCTCGCGATAATAGGCCATGATGCGCGACAGATTGGCCATCACGGCGGCGACGGCCATGATCGGCACGGCCTGTTTCGGGCCGAACTCGTAAACCAAGACCGGCAACAGCATGATCGACGAGCCGGTGCCAACGATGCCGGAAATGGTGCCGGCGACAAGGCCGACCGCGAGCACGAAGACGTAGGTCAGCACGGAATCAGCGCCTCAAAAACTGCCAGACGCCAAAGTTCAGCGTCCCCTCTCCCCCTGTGGGAGAGGGTGACTTCGCGTAGCGAAGTCGGGTGAGGGGTGAAACGTCTCGTTCGAAGAATACCCCTCACCCGGCTCGACCTACGGTCGATCCACCCTCTCCCACAAGGGGAGAGGGAAAGAGCCGTTGCGACGCCGCGCTCATACGCTGCCGCGCTTGCACCTTCAGCCGCCCACATAGACCCGCGCGAAGCGGCGGCCGAGGCTGGTCAGCACTTCGTAACCGATCGTGCCGAAATGATGCGCCAGCTCATCGACGGTGATGCCGTCGCCGATCAATGTCGCGAGATGG
>JAQGJY010000472.1 GCA_028290325.1 Tardiphaga sp. | reverse complement strand
GCGCAACGTGCCGCGCAAGCAGGCGATGGAAATGCTGCTGACCGGCGACATGATTTCGGCCGAGCGCGCGCGGGAGATCGGCCTCGTCAACCGCGTGGTTGGAGCGGGACTCGCGCGCGACGCGGCGATCGCGTTGGCGCTGCATATCGCCGCGAAATCGGCGCATACGGTCAAGATCGGCAAGGCAGCGTTCTATCGGCAGGCCGAGATGCCGTTGGCCGAGGCATATAGATTCGCATCGCAGGTGATGACGGAGAACATGATGGCGCGCGACGCCGAAGAAGGCATCGGCGCATTCATCGACAAGCGCACGCCGCAGTGGCGGGATGGCTAACAACAATCGTCATTGCGACCAGGATTGAGCTGGCGATTTGCCGACTCAAGGCTGAGCGAGGCAAGCCGAAAGCAACGAAAACGACTGGATTGCTTCGTCGCGTCCCTCCCCTCGACGCCGAGGATGGCCCGCTCCGCGCAACGACGAGAGGATGATATTGGAATGGCAATGACCCACGACTCCTATCCCGACGATTACATCCGCAAGATTCTCAACGACGTGAAAACGATCGCGATGATCGGCGCCTCGCCGCAAAATGTGCGGCCAAGCTATTTCGCGTTCAAATATCTCGCCGAGCGCGGCTATGACATGATCCCGGTCAATCCCGGCCACGTCGGTAAAAGCCTGGTCGGCAAAGCCTTCGTCGCCTCGCTCGCCGATATCGATCGCCCGATCGACATGGTCGATATTTTCCGCAGCTCCGAGCACATCATGCCGGTGGTCGATCAGGCGCTGGCGCTGTCGCCGTTGCCCAAGGTGATCTGGATGCAGCTCGGCGCGCGCAATGACGAAGCCGCCGCCAAGGCCGAAGCCGCCGGACTGAAGGTGGTGATGAATCGCTGTCCGAAGATCGAATACGGCCGGCTGTCATCCGAAATCTCGTGGATGGGAGTCAATTCGCGCACGCTGTCGTCGAAGCGCGCGCCGATGCCGACGACGGGGATGCGGCTGTCGCTGAATCGCTCCAGCGTCGGCGGCGGCCATACCGACGCGTCGGACAACGCCGCCAAGCGCAGGAACGATCCGGTCTGATCGGGCGGCGCGGAGGCATATCCTTTCCTATCGCGGCACGGCGACAGCATGGTCGTTGCGTCCATGCGTCGTAACCTTGACGGCGGCGGCGCGCGCCATCAGCATGCGCGCACATTTGAACCCATTCATCTCAGGGACGAAACAATGACCGATCGCCAGCCTGGCTTCGCCACCCTCGCCGTTCACGCCGGCGCGCAGCCGGACCCGACCACCGGCGCGCGCGCGACGCCGATCTATCAGACGACGTCGTTCGTCTTCAATGATGCTGATCACGCCGCATCGTTGTTCGGGCTTCAGGCCTTCGGCAACATCTATACCCGCATCGGCAACCCGACCAATGCGGTGCTGGAGGAGCGCGTCGCCGCGCTCGAAGGCGGCACGGCGGCCGTCGCGGTCGCCTCCGGCCACGCCGCGCAGATGATCGTGATGCAGCAATTGTTGCAGCCGGGCGACGAATTCATCGCCGCGCGCAAGCTCTATGGCGGCTCGATCAATCAGTTCACGCACGCGTTCAAATCCTTCGGATGGAATGTGGTGTGGGCCGATCCGGACGACGCCGCCAGCTTCGAGCGCGCGGTGACGCCGCGCACCAAGGCGATCTTCATCGAGTCGATCGCCAATCCCGCCGGCTCGATCACCGACATCGAGGCGATCTCCGCCGTCGCACGCAAGGCCGGCGTGCCGCTGATCGTCGATAACACGCTGGCGTCGCCCTATCTGATCCGCCCGATCGATCACGGCGCGGATATCGTCGTGCATTCACTGACCAAGTTTCTTGGCGGCCACGGCAATTCGATCGGCGGCATCATCGTCGACGCCGGCACCTTCGACTGGTCGGTCGGCAACAAATATCCGATGCTGAGCGAGCCGCGTCCGGAATATCACGGCATCAGGTTGCAGGAGACGTTCGGCAACTTCGCTTTCGCGATCTCGTGCCGCGTGCTCGGACTGCGCGATCTCGGGCCGGCTCTGTCGCCATTCAATGCGTTCTTGATCCTGACCGGCATCGAGACGCTGCCGTTGCGGATGCAGCGCCATTGCGAGAACGCCAAGGCGGTGGCGGAATGGCTGGCGGCGCATCCCGGCGTCGAGGCGGTGAACTATTCCGGCCTCGCCGGCAACAAGTACAACAACCTCGCGCGCAAATACGCGCCGAAGGGCGCCGGCGCGGTGTTCACCTTCAGCCTCAAGGGCGGCTACGAGGCGGGCGTCAGCCTGGTCGCGAATCTCAAGCTGTTCTCGCATCTCGCCAATGTCGGCGACACGCGCTCGCTGGTGATCCATCCGGCCTCGACGACGCACAGCCAACTCGCGGACGAAGCCAAGACGTTGTCCGGCGCGGGACCGAACGTGGTCCGATTGTCGATCGGCATCGAGGACAAGGAAGACCTGATCGCGGATCTCGAACAGGCGCTCGCCGCGGGCGCGTAAGATCTGCGCGCTTGACGAATGAAGCCGTGATCCCCGCTCAGGCGGGGATCACGCAATCCG
>JAQGJY010000461.1 GCA_028290325.1 Tardiphaga sp. | reverse complement strand
GGCGTCACCGGAATGATGGCGGCGCCGACTTTCGGTTTTTCGGTTTGATCGGTCATGACGTCACCTTGCCGATTTTTCGGCTGCCGCCAAGAGACAAACACGACAAAATCACGATAGGTTCTGGGATGGAATCGCTTGCCCGCATCGCCGACCCCGACCTGGCGACCGACTTGCCGAACGACCGCCGCCAGTCCGAGACCGCGCTCGCTATCGCGCGCGGCACGGCGCGCTGGCTGCGGTGCTTCGGCTTTGGCTGTGTCGCCGAATTGCCGTTGCCCTCCGGCCGCCGGGCCGATCTCGTCGCGTTGAATGCCAGAGGCGATATCTGGATCATCGAGATCAAATCGTCAGTGGCGGATTTGCGCGCCGACCAGAAGTGGCAAGACTATCGCGCGCATTGCGACCGGCTGTTTTTTGCATTCACGCAGGATCTGCCCTGCGAGATTTTCCCGGCCGAGACCGGGCTGATCGTCGCGGACGCTTACGGCGCGCATTTGCACTGCGACGCGCCGGAGCATCGGCTGCCCGCGCCGACGCGCAAGCTGATGACGATCCGATTCGGGCTCGCCGCCGCGACCCGCCTGAATCGGTTGTTCGATCCGCAGGGACATCTAAGGCTGGACGGCGAGATTTAACGCGGCGCGCGTTTCGCCAGAATCCGCTGCAACGTCCGGCGATGCATGTTGAGCCGACGCGCGGTTTCCGAGACGTTGCGATTGCACATTTCATAGATGCGCTGGATGTGTTCCCAGCGCACCCGATCGGCCGACATCGGATTATTCGGCAATTCGGATTTGTCGCCGGCGCTCGCCAGCAGGGCGGCCATCACATCGTCGGCATCGGCCGGCTTCGACAGATAATCGACCGCGCCCATCTTCACGGCGGTGACGGCCGTCGCGATGTTGCCGTAACCGGTCAGCACGATCGCGCGCGCGTCCGGCCGCTGAATCTTGAGCGCCGACACGACATCGAGACCGTTGCCGTCGCCCAGCCGTAGATCGACCACCGCGAAGGCCGGGGCCGACTTGCCGATATGGGCAAGGCCCTCGCTGACGCTGCCACAGGATGTCACGGTGAAGCCGCGGCTTTCCATGGCGCGCGACAGACGCTCCAGAAACGGCTTGTCGTCTTCCACAATGAGAAGCGATTTTTCGGTCTGGCTGGTCAGTTCAGTCATGGCGTTCACAGCAACATCCTTTGTTCTGTTATTTCAACATATGGCGGCGCAATACGCCACTGCCAAGGCGCGCGGCCCGTCAGAGCTTCGTACTTCCGGCTGCCTGTCCTTTTAAGGTACTGAAATACATCATGTTTTTGAGATCGCGCGGGCTGGCTGCGGCATCTTGCCCATGGCCGGCTCAAGCCGCGATCTCGCGCGATCATTCGGCGCGCGCCGAAGCGATATCTCCCAAACCTCTGCTAGTTTGCGTCTGAACACGAACCAAGAAGGCTCGCATGAACGCGCCCGCTGCATCGGCCGTGATCGCCGAAACCTCCGTCCGCTACGAAGGCTGGCGCATCGTCGGCGTCTGTTTCGTAATGGCGACGATGAGCTGGGCGCTCGGCTTCTACGGCCAGAGCGTCTATCTCGCCGAATTGCAGCGCGTCCATGGCTGGCCGGCGTCACTGATCTCAACCGCGACGACGTTCTTCTATCTGTTCGGCGCCTTGCTGGTCGCGTTCTTCAGCGAGGCGATGCGGGCGTTCGGCCCGCGCAACTGCCTGATCGCCGGCACCGTCATCATGGCGGTCGCCACAGCGCTGCTCGGCCGCATCACACAGCCGTGGCAGCTTTACGCCGTCTATGCGCTGCTGGCGTGCGGCTGGGCCGGGACCAGCCTCGGCGCGATCACGACGACGCTTGGCCTGTGGTTCGATCAAAAGCGCGGCATGGCGATCAGCCTGTCACTGAACGGCGCGAGCTTCGGCGGCGTGGCCGGGGTGCCGCTGCTGGTCGTGGCGATTGGCGCGTTCGGCTTCGCGGGCGCGACGTTGGCCGCGGCGATCGTGATGGTCGCTGTGCTGGTGCCGGTATTGTTGCTGTTCGTCGGCAGCCCGCCCGTGCGCTCGCGGCCCGCGACCGGGCCCGATATCGAGACGCTGACGTCGCGGCAGATTCGCGCGCAGGCGTTTCGCGATCCGGCCTATCTCACGCTCACGATCGCCTATGCGCTGGTGCTGTTCGCGCAGGTCGGTTTCATCGTGCATGTGATTTCGTTTCTCGATCCGATCATCGGCCGCGAGCGCGCCGCCATCGCCGTCGCCTTGCTGACCGCGATGGCGATGATCGGCCGCGTCGTGGTGTCGACCTTTGTGGACCGGCTGAACCAGCGCCTCGCCTCGGCGGCGCTGTTTCTCAGCCAGTCGATCGCGCTGTTGATCGTGATCACGTCGCGCGACGAAATGCTGTTGTTTTTCGCCTGCGGCCTGTTCGGATTTTCGGTCGGCAATCTCATCACGCTGCCGGCGCTGATCGTGCAGCGGGAATTTCCGCCGCTGTCGTTCGGGGTGCTGGTCAGCCTGCTGACGGCGATCACCCAGACCACTTACGCGTTCGGGCCCGGCATCCTCGGGCTGCTGCGCGATGCGACCGGCAGCTACACCATGCCGTTCGCGATGTGTGTCGCCTTGCAGCTGATGGCCGCTGCGCTGATCCTGACACGACGGCGGGTTACGCCGCCCGCGCCTTCATCAGGTCATCCAGATCGAGCCGCCGCGTGAACATCGCCAGCGCGCCATCGGCGTCGCGTGGCCAGTCGGCCGGCGCACGGTCCCAATACAGCTCGACGCCATTCTCGTCGGGATCGCGCAAATAAAGAGCTTCGCTGACGCCATGATCGCTGGCGCCGTCGAGCGCGATGCCGGCGGCCGCGACGCGATGCAAGGCGTCGGCCAGATCCGCGCGGGTCGGATACAGGATCGCGGTGTGAAACAGGCCGGTCGTGCCGGGCGCGGGCGGTGAGCCGCCTTTGCTCTCCCAGGTATTCAAGCCGATGTGGTGGTGATAGCCGCCGGCGGAAATGAACGCGGCCTGATCGCCGTAGCGTTGCATCACTTGAAAGCCGAGCACGC
>JAQGJY010000448.1 GCA_028290325.1 Tardiphaga sp. | reverse complement strand
GACGAGGACCCGGTACCGGTCGGGCACCTTCTTTCGCAGCCACCAGACGTCGCTCTTGTTGGCGCCGTCCTTGTTCTTCTTGCGGACAGGGTTCGGCATCTTGACGTTACCCATGGTGTAGCCCCTCGGTGTAGCCCCGAGGCATGGAAGAACGCCTTATAAGACGGTTAAAATTCGAAACATCAGCAACTTAGCGGTGGGTGGAGGGGACGAATCCCTCCCTCTCCGCCAACGTTAATTTGGTTCTTGATCAAGAACTTACTAAAATATTTCTTCATTCCCCTACAAGATTACCCCCATCATAAAGCGTGTTGCCTGATCGAGGCGCCGCGAGGCCAGACTCATAAATAGTTATTTGACTCTGGGGCCGAGCCTGCGTTTATATTAGAACATATCAAGAACAAATGCGGCTGAGCAGTCCAGCAAAAGCGATGATGGCCAGCCACCCGACAGGAGCAGCGCGTGACCCACGCACGCCTCGATACGCTTGCGCGTCTGCGCGGCGACATCGCGCATCTCGACGCGCCACAGACCCTCGATGCAGCACGCCGCGTCTCTCTTGGCCATGCCGTAGCCGATGCAACGCTGCGCGGGGGGCTGCTGCGGGGCGCGCTGCACGAGGTGTACGCCGATGACGGTCGCCATGTCGCGGCGGCGACCGGTTTCGTTGCCGGTCTGTCCGGGCTGGTGAGCGCGCGGAAACCGCTGCTGTGGGTCCGGCAGGACTTCACCGAAATGGAATCCGGGGCGGTATCGATAAGCGGCTGGCGCGAGTTGGGTCTTGATCCGCGCCAAGTGGTGACGGTGTGCGCCGCCGACTGCGAAACCACGTTGCGCGTGGCGGCCGACGCGCTGGCCTGCGATGCGCTCGGCGCGGTGGTGATCGAATTCTGGGGCGAGCCCAAAGCGTTCGATCTTGTCGCCAGCCGCAAGCTGACATTAGCCGCGCAGGCCTCCGGCGTCACGGCCTTGTTGCTGCGGGTCGCCGCCGCGCCGATCGCCTCGACGGCGGAGACGCGGTGGATCGTGCGTGCGGCGCGTTCTCTGCCAGTGGTGGCGTGGCAGCCCTGGCAATCTTGGGGCGCGCCCGTGCTCGATACGCAACTCGTGCGTAACCGGCATGGCCCGCTCGGTCATTGGATCATGGAATGGAAATGTAATGAGTGCCTTTTCCGTGACGCGGCGGATTCTCAGCCTGCGCTTGCCCCGGCTGCCGACCGATCGCATCAGACGTATCCACGCGCGCAACGAAGACGCCTCGCGTGATCGCGGTTGCATCGTCGTCGCCAAGCACAAAAATGCGCTACAGATTTCAGCACTCGATGCGCATGCGGAAACACGCGGCCTTGAGATCGGTCTGCCGCTCGCCAATGCCCGCGCGGTGTGTCCGAATGTCCAAGTGTTCGACGAAGATATCGTCGCCGACGCAAAACTCCTGAGCGACATCGCCGACTGGTGCGATCGTTACACGCCGCTGGTCGCGCTCGATCCGCCGCATGCGCTGCTGCTCGACATCACCGGCTGCGCGCATCTGTTCGGTGGCGAAGCGGCGCTGCTGAGCGCGGTCTGCGAGGCCCTCACGGCGCAAGGCTTCGTGGTGAGCGCCGCGATCGCCGGCACCGCCACCTGCGCCAGCACGCTATCGCGGATCACGCATGGCCGTGTCGTGCGGGCCGGGGAGGAAGCTCACGCGGTCAAAGCGCTGCCGGTGGCGGCGCTCGGCGCGGAGGCAACGATCACGCGCGGATTGCGCCGTGCTGGATTGAAGACAATCGGCGATGTCGTCGCCCGCGCCACGCATGAGATCGCGGCGCGCTTCGGGGCGGACTTCACGGGTTTGCTCGATCAGGCGTTGGGGCACAGCGATGCGCCGATCAGCCCGCGCAAACCGTTACCGGACTACATCGTCGAGAAGCGCTTCGCCGACCCCGTCGCGACCGACGCGGTGATCGCGGCAACGCTCGCCGCGCTCGCCCAGACGCTGGTCAGCGCGATGGAGCAGCAAGGCAAGGGCGCCCGGCGGCTGGAGGCGGTGTTCTTTCGCACCGACGGCGCGGTGCGGACGCTGGCCGTCGAGGCCGGGCAACCCGTTACCAACGCTGACATGATTGACCGGCTGTTTCGCGAACGGCTCGATGCGCTTGCCGATCCGCTCGATCCCGGCTTCGGCTTCGATCTCATCCGTCTCAGCGCCAGCCGCACCGAGATCGTCGTCCAGAATCAGCGCGACCTCGATGCCCACGCGCACACTAATGACGACCGCTCCGCGCTGATCGACCGTATCGCGGCGCGGATCGGCGGCCGCCGCGTCGTCGTGCATCTGCCTGTCGATACGCATCTGCCGGAGCGCGCGGCGCGGGTCGCACCCGCACAGCACAATGTCGCGATTGCGGCTTTGGCACAGTGGCCCGAGCCGGCCGCGGACGAGCCGCCGCTGCGGCCGTTGCGGCTATTCGAGCGGCCGGAGCGCATCGAGGTGCCGTTCGCTCAGGTGCCGGACGGCCCGCCGGCGCGCTTCAGATGGCGGCGCATGCTGTATATCGTGGCTCGGGCCGAAGGCCCGGAGCGCATCGCCATGGAATGGTGGAAGCGCCACGCCGAAGGTCCGACGCGGGATTACTTCCGCATCGAGGACGAGACGGGTCTGCGGTTCTGGATCTATCGCAACGGGTTGTATGGCCACGAGATCGATCCCGAGACAAAGGAGCCGGTGCCGCCCGGCTGGTTCGTGCATGGTCTCTTCGCATGAGCGGGTTCGTCGAACTCGGCGTCACCACGAATTTCTCGTTCCTGCGCGGCGCGTCGCATCCGCAGGACTATGTGCATGAGGCGAGCGCCTTGCGATTGCCGGCGATCGGCATTGCCGACCGCAATACGCTGGCCGGCGTGGTGCGGGCCTATAGCGAACTTGGCAATGGCGATCTGACCCACCCACCGCGCCTGCTGATCGGTACGCGGCTGGTCTTTATCGACGGCACGCCGGATCTTCTCGTCTATCCGCGCGACCGCGAGGCCTATGGCCGGCTCTGCCGGTTGCTCACCCAGGGCAAGCGCGCCGCCGACAAGGGCGAGTGTCGGTTGACGCTCGACGATCTGCTCGCGTCCAGCGAGGGGCAGTTGCTGGTCGCAATGCCGCCGCACCGTTTCGC
>JAQGJY010000446.1 GCA_028290325.1 Tardiphaga sp. | reverse complement strand
GCCTGACCACAATCTCACGACGACCGCGCACCATGCGTCGATGGTTAATCGCGTCTTAACCTCGCCGTATCTATGCTGGCCTGATCCCGTTCCGGTTGCCGATCGGCCGCCGTCGCAGAGTTTTGGCGTCATTCATGAACAGCAGCGTCTCATCCGGCATGGCCTCCTCGCTCGCGACCCGCGAGAGCGAGCGCTCGCCGTTTGCCCGGCTGACCGAACTGCTCGCGCCGCACGTCCCCGCCAAGCCGCTGATCACGCTGTCCCTGGGCGAGCCGCAGCATCCGGTGCCGGCGTTTGTCGGCCCGGTGCTGGCGCAGCATCTGCCGGATTTCGGCCGTTACCCGATCGCCAAAGGCATCGAGCCGTTTCGGCGCGCCGCCTCCAACTGGCTGGCCAAACGGTTCACGCTGCCGCGCGCGATCGATCCCGAGACAGAAATTCTGGTGCTGAACGGCAGCCGCGAGGGGTTGTTCTTCGCGGCGATCGCCGCAGCGCGCCACGTTTCCGCGCGCAAAGGTCGGCCGGCGATCCTGATGCCGAATCCGTTTTACCCCGCTTATGGCGCGGGCGCGCGCGCCGCCGGGTGCGAGGCGATTTTCCTGCCGACCACGCTCGGCAACGGCTTCCTGCCCGATCTCGATGCGCTGGACGAAGCGACGCTGGCCCGCACGGTGGCGATCTTCATCGCCTCGCCGGCCAATCCGCAGGGCGCGGTGGCGTCGCAAGCGTATTTCGCCAAGCTGCACGACCTCGCCGAAAGGTACGGCTTCATCATCCTCGCCGACGAATGCTATTCGGAAATCTACACCCGCGCCGCACCCGGCTCGATGCTCGAACACGCCGGGCCTGACTTCAAAAATGTCGTCGCGTTTCAGTCGCTGTCGAAGCGCTCGAATCTGGCCGGCATGCGCGTTGGTTTCGCGGCCGGCGATGCCAGGTTTCTCGCCGCCTTTCACGAGCTTCGCAACGTCGCCGCACCTCAGGTGCCGATTCCGTTGCAACACGTTGCGGTCGCCGCCTATAGCGACGAAACGCATGTCGAGGAAAACCGCAGGCTCTATCGCATCAAGTTCGATCTTGCCGATCAGATTCTCGGCGGCCGGTTTGGCTATGTCAGACCCGCCGGCGGATTTTGCCTCTGGCTCGACGTCTCCGCGCATGGCGGCGACGAAGCCGCGGCCGTGACACTTTACAAGGACGCTGGCGTGCGCGTGGTGCCCGGCAGCTATCTCGCGCGACAGCAGGCCGACGGCAGCAATCCCGGTGCGGGTTATATCCGCGTCGCGATGGTGCAGGACGGCGACACGACAGCGGAGGCGCTGCACCGCCTCGTGCAGACTCTGGATTAACGGCACGCATGAGCATGACATCGATCGAACGTGTCATTCCGATCGTCGGCCAGCTGCCGGCGTCGATCCGCGAGATGCTGGCGCGGCGTCTGCGCGAACTCGGCGGCCTCGCGTTGCTCGCCGGGTCTGGCGTGGCGTCGGCCGGGCTGATGACCTGGTCGGTGCAGGATCCATCGTTGAGCCACGCGACCTCGCGCGCGATCCGCAACGTGCTCGGCTATCCCGGCGCGATCGGTGCCGATCTGGCGATGCAGATCATCGGTCTCGGCACCATCATGCTGCTGCTGCCGATCGCGGTCTGGGGCTGGCGCATGCTGACGCACCGGCCGTTCGACCGGCATTGGCTGCGGATCGGCTGCTGGATCGTCTGCACGATCATGGCGGCGGCCTTCGCAAGCTGCTGGCCGCACGGCGGATCATGGCCGTTGCCGACCGGCATCGGCGGCGTCGTCGGCGATGCGCTGGTGCGCGCGCCGGCTGTGGTGTTTGGCCCGGCGGGGCTGATCTATCGGCTGGCGCTCGGCACCATCTATGGCGGACTGATGGTCGCGGCGCTGCTGATGGCCTGCGGCCTCGGCGCAAAGCAAGCGGATGACGTCTGCGAAATCGACGACGACGAGACGCCGTTCGCGGACGACAGCGACCGCGGCTCGGTGTCGCTCGGCTTCGTCGTTCACGCGCTGATAAGCGCGAAGGCACGGCTGTCGCGTCTGATCGTCCGCGCCTATCGCGCCTTGGTCGCCAGCACCCCGGTGAAAACCACGGCGGCCTTCGAGCGGCAGGAGCCGAATCTGGGCGGCGCGCGGCGCAGCCCGCCGCTCGCGCCGGACGCCCACGACGACGACAACGCCGACGTCGAGGCGCAGGCCGATGACGACGATGAGGATGTTGACGGCATCGCCGACGAGGACGCGCCGGTCGCGTCCGCGCGCAGGAAGACCGCGCCGGTTGCGAAGCCGCCCGCCAAAAAACCAGCGAGCAAATTCGAGCTGCCATCGGTGAACGTGCTGTCCTCGCCGAAGGCGTCGGATCGCAAGCCGTTGAGCAAGGCCGAGCTCGAGAGCAATTCGCGCGCGCTCGAAGGCGTGTTGCAGGATTTCGGCGTGCGCGGCGAAATCGCCAAAGCCCATCCCGGGCCGGTCGTCACATTGTACGAACTCGAACCCGCGCCCGGTATCAAATCCTCGCGCGTCATCGGCCTCGCCGACGACATCGCGCGTTCGATGAGCGCATTGTCCGCGCGCGTCGCGGTGGTCTCCGGCCGCAATGCCATCGGCATCGAATTGCCGAACGCGCATCGCGAGAAGGTCTATCTGCGCGAGTTGCTGACCGAGAAAGACGATGGCGTCTGCAAGCTGCCGCTGTGCCTCGGCAAGACCATCGGTGGCGATCCGGTCATCATCGATCTCGCCCGCACGCCGCATATGCTGATCGCCGGTACCACCGGCTCCGGTAAATCGGTCGCGATCAACACCATGATTCTGTCGCTGGTCTATCGGCTGCGACCGGATCAGTGCCGTCTCATCATGGTCGATCCGAAGATGCTCGAGCTCTCGGTCTATGACGGCATTCCGCATCTGCTGACGCCCGTCGTGACCGATCCCAAGAA
>JAQGJY010000340.1 GCA_028290325.1 Tardiphaga sp. | reverse complement strand
GGGTGCACCAGCACGTCGATTTCATCCGGCGTCAGCGCGAACAGGCACGCCGCCTCGATCACTTCGAGGCCCTTGTTCATCATCGAGGCGGAATCGATGGTGATCTTCTGGCCCATGCTCCAGTTCGGATGCTTCAACGCCTGCGCCAGCGTCGCCTTTTCGATATCGGCCGGTGCCCATGTCCGGAACGGTCCACCGGAGGCCGTGATGATGACGCGCGTCAATGCGGAGCGGTCGCCGGACGCCAGCGCCTGAAACAAAGCGTTGTGTTCGGAGTCCGCCGGCAAGATGGTCGCGCCGGCTTTCTCGGCCCGCTGCATGAAGAAATCGCCGGCGCAGACCAGGCATTCTTTGTTGGCGAGCGCGATGGTCGCGCCGCGATCGACCGCCGCCAGCGCCGGCTTGAGCCCGGCCGCGCCGGACACCGCCGCCATCACCCAGTCGGCCGGACGCGCGGCCGCCTCGACGATCGCGCTGTCGCCTGCCCCGGATGCAATGCCGCTGCCGGCCAGCGCTTCGCGCAAGGCCTCGAGCTTGGTCGGATCAGCCACAGCGGCGAACTTGACGTTGAATTCGCGCGCCAGCTTGGCCAGCGCTTCGACGTTGGTGTTCGCGGTCAACGCCTCGACGCGGTAACGACCCGGCGCGCCGCGCAGCAGGTCCATCGTCGAATCGCCGATCGAGCCGGTCGCACCCAGGACAGTGACGCTGCGGATGCCGGTCGCGGCCGACTTGGTATTGCGAAGAGGAACAGCGCTCATATTTTCACCAGACCATAAGACCACGACCGACGCCATCGACGCCGCCGCGCAAAAAACCGACCAATGCCGCCAGCGCGATCGCGGCGACGAAACCGTCGAGCCGATCGAGCAGCCCGCCATGGCCAGGGATGATGTGACTCGAATCCTTGACGCCGAAGCGGCGTTTGATCGCCGATTCGAACAGGTCGCCGGCCTGCGAAACAACCGACAGCCCCGCGGCAACCAGCAGCAACGGCATCAGCGCACCCTGCCCGGCCACCGTAAATCCAGCCGCCACCAGAAGGCTCAGCCCGAAGCCGCCGATGGCGCCGGCCCATGTCTTGTTCGGGGAAACGCGCGGCGCCAGCTTGCGACCGCCGACGCTTTTGCCAACGACATAGCCGCCGATATCGCTGGCCCACACCACCGCCAGCACCAGCAATAACGCCGCGACGCCGTAATGCTGGTCGTGCCGCACCAGCAACGAACCAGCGAGCGCCGCCGTTGCGTACAGCCCGCCAAGCGCGATCCAGCCGGGACGCGCGGCCGACGCGGTTTTGACGATCGATACCCATTCGACGAAAAGCCCGATGGCGATGGGCACCACCAATGCGGCCCAGATCCAGCCGCCGGCCCAAGCCGCCGCAATCGCGAGCGGAATGAGAATGGCAGCCACGCCGACGCGCGTGATGAGATTGCGCGACCCGCTTGGCGCCGGCCGGGCGCTGCCGTCGGGCGGGGTGCTCACGAAGCCGCTGTTTTCGTGGCCAACCCGCCGAAGCGGCGCTCGCGCCTGTTATATTCGGCGATCGCGCCTTCAAGCGCGGCCCCGTCGAAATCCGGCCAGTGGATCGGCACGAAAACCAGCTCGCTATAGGCGGCCTGCCACATCAGGAAATTCGACAGCCGTTGTTCACCCGACGTGCGGATGATCAGGTCCGGATCGGGAATGTCGGGGGCGTCGAGATAACGCCCGATCGTATCCGGGGTGATCGACGCCGGATCGCGCTTGCCGTCCGCGACCTCTTGCGCCAGTCGCTGCGCGGCGTTGGCGATTTCTTGCCGCGAGCCGTAGTTAAAGGCGACGACAAGCGTCATTTTGGTATTACCGCGCGTCAACTCCTCGGCCTCGCCAAGTAACCCGCAAATATCCGGCGCGAGGCCATCGCGTTCGCCGATCACACGCACGCGGACGCCATCGCGGTGCAAGGTCGCGAGGTCGTTGCGGATGAATCGACGCAACAGACCGAACAGATCGCCAATCTCGCTCGCCGGTCGCGACCAGTTTTCGGAGCTGAAGGAGAAAATCGTCAGGGTGCGCACGCCGAGTTCACCGGCGGCGCGGACCACGCGGCGCAGCGCCTCGACGCCGCGACGATGACCCTCCGTGCGCGGCAGGCCGCGCGCCGCGGCCCAACGGCCATTGCCGTCCATGATGATGGCGACATGTGACGGCGCGTTGGTTCGGTCGGTGCCGTTCGGAGCGGGCGCTGCGGCGTATGACATGGTCAATCCCTGGCGCGCCGTTCATGGAAGGGAACGCCGGCCGACCGCAAGAAAATACGCCAAATCCCCGCTGCGGCAAACCAGCCCGCCGGCGTTATCCGCTGCGATGCGGCGGCTTCGATCGATTCCAGCGTATCCCCAGGCATGATGCCGGCTCAGACCGTCAGAATTTCTTTTTCCTTGGCGGCGAGCAACTGATCAATCTCGCCGATCGTGGCATCAGTCGCCTTCTGCACCTCGCCGGCCTGACGCTCGTGGTCGTCCTCGGAAATCTCGTGGGCTTTCTCGGCCTTCTTGAGCACGTCGAGGCCGTCACGGCGCACGTGACGCACGGCGACCTTCGCGGCCTCTGCATATTTATGCGCGACCTTGACCAGATCCTTGCGGCGCTCCTCGTTCAATTCGGGAATCCGCAGACGCAACACCTGGCCTTCGGTGGCGGGGCTGAGGCCGAGATTGGAATCGACGATCGCCTTTTCCACGGCCTTGACCATCGACTTGTCCCACACCTGCACCGAGAGCAGACGCGGCTCAGGGACGCTGACGGTCGCGACCTGATTGAGCGGCATATGGCTGCCATAGGCTTCGACCTGAACCGGCTCCAGCATCGAGGCCGACGCACGGCCGGTGCGCAGGCCGCCAAGTTCGTGCCTGAGGGCCGCCGTGGCGCCCTGCATCCGGCGCTTGATGTCATTGATGTCGAAGGGTGCCGCCGCCATGCCGATCTCCTGTTTCCGTCTCTAACTATCAATCCGCAACGATGCGGGTGTTAACCTGCCACGATGGTGCCGTTACCCGTGCCGTTGAGGACGGCGCTGATCGAGCCCGGCTCGGCGATCGAGAACACGATGATCGGCAGCGCGGTCTCGCGCGCGAGCGCGAAGGCCGTCGCGTCCATCACCTTGTAGCCGCCTTCCAGCGCCTGCGAATGCGATAACCGATCGAACCGCGTCGCTGTCGGATCTTTCTTCGGGTCGGCGCTGTAAACGCCGTCCACATTGGTCGCTTTTAAAACCGCCTGCGCGCCGATCTCGGCGGCGCGCAGGACAGCCGTCGTATCCGTCGTGAAAAACGGGTTGCCGGTGCCGCCGGCCAGCAACACGATGCGGCCCTCGGACAGATAGCGCATCGCCGCCGCGCGCGTGAACAACTCGCAGACCTGCGGCATCACGAACGAGCATAACGTTCGCGCCGGTGCGCCGCGTCGTTCGAGCGCCGCCTCGAACGCCAGACAGTTCATCACCGTCGCCAGCATGCCCATCGTGTCGCCGGTCGGGCGCGAGACGCCGCGCGAGGACACTTCGACGCCACGGAAAATATTTCCGCCACCGATCACGACGGCTACTTCGACGCCCAATTCCGTGACCGCGATGATGTCGCCGGCGATCCGGTCGATGGTCGGCTGATCGATTCCGAAAGGTTGCGATCCGGCGAAATATTCGCCGGATAGCTTGATGACGACGCGACGATACATCGGCTTACCCATGACGTCCTCGCTCCCTCATCGTGTCGTTGGCGGTCCTGTACAAATCGCGATAAGGCGACCCGTTCAAGCGCGATCAGGCCTGACCGGCGGCGGCGGCGACTTCCGCCGCGAAATCCGACTCCTGCTTCTCGATGCCTTCGCCGAGCGCGTAACGCACGAAGCCTGTCAACTTGATCGGCGCGCCGACCTTGCCTTCGGCTTCCTTGACGGCTTGCGCCACCGACTTCGCGTTGTCGTGGATGAAGGCTTGATCGAGCAGGCAGACTTCCTTGTAGTACGTCTTCAGGCCGTTCTCGACGATCTTCTCGATCATCGCCTCGGGCTTGCCCTGCTGCCGATACTTGTCGGCCATCACGTCCTTCTCGCGAGCGACGATCGCCGGGTCGAGCGACGCCGAATCCAGCGCGGCCGGGTTGGTCGCCGCGACATGCATCGCGATCTGCCTGCCAAGGGTGCTCAATTCATCGGTGCTGCCGGTCGATTCGAGCGCGACGATCACGCCCATCTTGCCAGCGCCATCGATCACGGCGTTGTGGATGTAGCTCGACACGACACCGCTCGTCACCGACAGTTCGGCGGCGCGGCGCAGCGTCATATTTTCGCCGATTGTGGCGATCGCGTCGGCGATCGCGCGATCGACGGTGACGTCGCCGACTTTCGCGGCCTTGATCGTCTCGACATCGGCGCCGACCTTCAGCGCGACCTGTGCGATCATCTTGACGAGGCCCTGAAACTGCTCGTTGCGCGCCACGAAGTCGGTCTCGGAATTGACCTCGACAACGACGCCCTTGGTGCCGGACGTCACCGCGCCGATCAAACCTTCGGCGGCGACGCGACCGGCCTTCTTGGCGGCCTTCGACAGGCCCTTCTTGCGCAGCCAGTCGATCGCGGCCTGCATGTCGCCATTGTTCTCGGACAGCGCCTGCTTGCAATCCATCATGCCGACGCCGGTGGTTTCGCGGAGATCCTTGACCATCGCTGCGGTAATCGTTGTCATCGTGAATGTCCTTCGCCTGTCAGGGCGAATGGCGACGCAGCTTTCGCCACCTCGCCATCGCCGTCAGGAACCAGATAAATGGGGAGTGAAGGGGCGCGCGGCAAACGCCGCGCCACCCGGCTTTATTCCGCTTCCGCGGTCATCGCCTTGGCCTGAGCCACCCAGCCATCGGCGCGCGCCGGCAGGCCGACTTCTTCGCCGATGTGGTGGGCGGCATCGTGATTCAACTCGGCCAACTGCCAGAAGTGGAAGATGCCGAGGTCGTTGAACTTCTTCTCGATGTCGCCGGAGACGCCGGTGAGCTTCTTGAGATCGTCGGCGGCGCCGCGCGGACCGGCAAGACCCTGGAAGCCTGTCGGAGCGGCCGGAAGCTCTTCGGGGATCGGGGCGGCGGACGCGCCGATGTCGTGGCCCGAATCGCCCTGGGCGCGCGAGATGCCGTCGATGACGGCGCGCGCGATCAGATCGCAATACAGCGTCAGCGCGCGGCCGGCGTCGTCATTGCCTGGCACCACGTAGGTGATGCCCTTCGGATCGGAGTTGGTGTCGACGATGGCCGCCACCGGGATGCCGAGGCGCTGGGCCTCCTGGATCGCGATGTCTTCCTTGTTGGTGTCGATCACGAAGATCAGATCGGGCAGACCGCCCATGTCCTTGATGCCGCCAAGCGAACGGTCGAGCTTGTCGCGCTCGCGCTGCAAGGTCAGGCGCTCTTTCTTGGTGTACGCGCTGGCGTCACCGGAATTGAGCACTTCGTCGAGATGACGCAGGCGCTTGATCGAGCCGGAGATCGTCTTCCAGTTGGTCAGCGTGCCACCGAGCCAGCGCGAATTGACGAAATACATCGCCGAGCGTTTGGCGGCTTCGGCGACGACGTCCTGCGCCTGGCGCTTGGTGCCGACGAACAGGATGCGGCCGCCCTTGGCGACGGTGTCGCTGACAGCCTGCAACGCGCGGTGAAGCAACGGCACGGTCTGCGCGAGATCGATGATGTGGATGTTGTTGCGGGCACCGAAGATGTACTCCGCCATCTTCGGATTCCAGCGGTGCGATTGGTGACCGAAATGGACGCCAGCTTCGAGAAGCTGACGCATAGAAAATTCAGGAAGCGCCATAGTGATATTCTCCGGTTGGTTCCTCCGGAAACGTGTGAGCATCCTTGCTTTCGACAGGGATATCCTGCCTCGGCCCGGATGCCACCGGACGGCCTTTTAAGCCATGTTTCCGTGTGAGATAGCGCGGCTTATAGCGCAATCTCCTGCCAAAGCAAGAACATCCCGGCGCGGCCCGCGGCCGTATTTCACCGGCGAAACCGCCAAAACGGCCTATCAGGCAAAAAAGCGGCGCCCCGTGGGACGCCGCTTGATCTGTACCGATCGATCGAAGCTCAGTGGGCGGTCAACCCGCCCTTGGCCTCGTCGGCAGCGTCCGGCTTGACCGGCAGCTTGGTGTCTTCTTCCCATTCGATCGCGACCGGCGCGCGCACCAGAGCGTTGGCGATCACCTCATCCATCCGGGCGACCGGAATGATGTGGAGCCCGCCTTTGATCGCATCGGAAATCTCCGTGAGATCCTTGGCGTTATCCTCGGGGATCAGCACCGTCTTGATTCCACCGCGCGCGGCCGCCAGCAGCTTCTCCTTCAAGCCGCCGATCGGAAGCACCCGGCCCCGCAGCGTGATTTCGCCCGTCATGGCGATATCGTGGCGGATCGGAATGCCGGTCAGCACCGATACGATCGTGGTCGCCATCGCCACGCCGGCGGACGGACCGTCCTTCGGCGTCGCGCCCTCGGGCACGTGGACGTGGATATCGCGCCGCTCGAACAATGGCGGCTCGATTCCGAAGGTGATCGCGCGCGAGCGAACGTAGGACGCCGCCGCCGAAATCGATTCCTTCATCACGTCGCGCAGATTGCCGGTGACGGTCATGCGGCCCTTGCCCGGCATCATGACGCTTTCGATTGTCAGCAGCTCGCCGCCGACATCGGTCCACGCCAAACCGGTGACCACGCCGACCTGATCGTCGCTCTCGATCTCGCCGTACCGATATTTCGGCACGCCGAGATATTCCTCGAGCGACGATTCGGTGACCTTCACCGTCTTCTTCTTCGAGAGCATGAGATCCTTCACCGCCTTGCGGGCGAGTGTGGACAATTCACGCTCAAGATTACGCACGCCGGCTTCGCGGGTGTATCGGCGGATCATCAGCAACAAGGCTGCGTCGTCGATCGACCATTCCTTCGAGTCCAGACCATGCTTCGAGATCGCGGTCGGGATCAGATGCTTGCGCGCGATCTCGACCTTCTCGTTTTCGGTGTAGCCCGCGATCCGGATGATCTCCATACGGTCCATCAGCGGCCCCGGAATATTCAGGGTGTTCGCCGTGGTGATGAACATCACGCTGGACAGATCGTAGTCGACCTCGAGGTAGTGGTCGGCGAAGGTGCCGTTCTGCTCGGGATCCAGAACTTCAAGCAGGGCCGATGACGGATCGCCGCGGAAATCGGCGCCCATCTTGTCGATCTCGTCGAGCAGGAACAGCGGGTTGGAGGTTTTTGCCTTCCGCATCGACTGGATGATCTTGCCGGGCATCGATCCGATATAGGTCCGGCGATGGCCGCGGATTTCCGCTTCGTCGCGCACGCCGCCGAGCGATACCCGCACGAACTCACGGCCGGTCGCCTTGGCGATCGACTTGCCGAGCGACGTCTTGCCGACGCCGGGCGGGCCGACCAGGCACAGAATCGGACCGGTCAATTTGTTCGCGCGACTTTGAACCGCGAGATATTCGACGATACGATCCTTGACCTTCTCAAGCCCGTAGTGATCCTCGTCCAGCACCGCCTGCGCGGCCACCAGATCCTTCTTCACCTTCGACTTCTTGTTCCATGGAATCGACAACAGCCAGTCGAGGTAGTTGCGAACCACCGTCGCCTCAGCCGACATCGGCGACATCTGACGCAGCTTCTTCAGCTCATGCTGCGCCTTCTCCCGCGCTTCCTTGGAGAGCTTGGTCTTGGTGATCTTGTCTTCCAGATCGGCCAGCTCGTCGCGACCTTCGTCGTCGCCGAGTTCCTTCTGGATCGCCTTCATCTGCTCGTTGAGATAATACTCGCGCTGGGTCTTCTCCATCTGGCGCTTGACGCGCGAGCGGATGCGCTTCTCGACCTGCAAGACGGAGATCTCGCTCTCCATCAGCCCCATCACCTTTTCAAGGCGCGCGGTGACGGACAAGGTCTCAAGAATGCCCTGACGATCGGCAATCTTGACGGCGAGATGCGACGCGACGGTATCGCCAAGCTTGGCGAAGTCGGTGATCGCCTGGACGACGCCGACGACCTCGGCGGAGATCTTCTTGTTGAGCTTCACGTAGCTCTCGAAGTCCGACACGACGGACCGCGACAGAGCTTCCGCCTCGACGCTCTTGCCGTCGGTGTCGGCGAGCGCGACAGCCGTCGCCTCGTAGTATTCCGCGCGATCGGAATAGGTCTCGACCTTGGCGCGCTCCAGACCTTCGACCAGCACCTTCACGGTGCCGTCGGGCAATTTTAAGAGCTGCAAGACACTGGCGAGTGTGCCGATCTCATAGATCGAGTCCGGTGTCGGGTCATCATCCGACGCATTCTTCTGCGTCGCCAGCATGATCAGCGCATCGGTCTTCATCACCTCTTCAAGGGCACGGATCGATTTCTCGCGGCCAACGAACAGGGGCACGATCATGTGCGGGAAGACGACGATGTCGCGCAGCGGCAGCACCGGATAAGAGTGGCTTTCGCCGTGAACGATGGTCGGCCGGGGTTTCGTGGTCGTCATGGCCTGTTCCTTTTGTTGCGCCCCCCTGCACGCGACCCGCCCATTGCGCGATCGCCTCAAGGTGCCGAATGGATCCGACGATATGCCGGATCGTTGCGTTGGCGAATCTTGTGGGCTGAATCCTGACAGCTTTTCTGCATCGCCGATAGCATTAGGTGGCTATGCGTCATGTGGGTGTCAAGTGATCGGGAACACCTGATCTATCAGGGTTAAGTGACTCGTCCGTCTCACGAAAACGCGGCTGCCGCCACGCAAAAACGCGACCGCCGGTCGCCCGGCAGCCGCGTTTTCAGCGAAGTTTCTGGTGAGCAAATCAGGCGCTTGCGCTGCTCTCCGCATTGGCGCGATCCGCGTAGATGTAAAGCGGGCGCGCGGTGCCTTCGACGACTTCGCGCGAGATCACGACCTCCTCGACGCCTTCCAGACCCGGAAGGTCGAACATGGTTTCGAGCAGGATGCTTTCGAGGATCGAGCGAAGACCGCGCGCGCCGGTCTTGCGTTCGATCGCCTTGCGCGCCACCGCGCCCAACGCCTCGTCCGCGAAGGTCAGCTCGACATTCTCCATTTCGAACAGACGCTGATACTGCTTCACCAACGCGTTTTTCGGATCGGTGAGAATCTTCTTCAGCGAGGCCTCGTCGAGATCTTCGAGCGTCGCCACCACGGGCAACCGACCGACGAACTCGGGGATGAGGCCGTACTTCAACAGATCTTCCGGTTCGACATGACGGAAGATTTCGCCGGTGCGGCGATCCTCGGGCGCCAGCACCTGCGCCGCAAAACCGATCGACGTGGACCGGCCGCGCGCGGAGATGATCTTTTCGAGTCCCGAGAACGCGCCACCGCAGATGAACAGGATATTCGTCGTATCGACTTGCAGGAATTCCTGTTGCGGATGCTTGCGGCCGCCCTGCGGCGGAACGCTGGCGACGGTGCCTTCCATGATCTTCAGCAAGGCCTGCTGCACGCCCTCGCCGGACACGTCGCGGGTAATCGAGGGATTGTCGGACTTGCGAGAGATCTTGTCGATTTCGTCGATATAGACGATGCCGCGCTGCGCCCGCTCGACGTTGTAATCGGCGGATTGCAGCAGCTTGAGAATGATGTTCTCGACGTCCTCACCGACGTAACCGGCTTCGGTCAGCGTCGTGGCATCGGCCATCGTGAACGGCACGTCGAGGATGCGCGCCAGGGTCTGCGCCAGCAACGTCTTGCCGGAGCCCGTCGGCCCGATCAGCAGGATGTTCGACTTCGCCAGCTCGACGTCGTTGTGCTTGGTCTGACGGTTGAGACGCTTGTAGTGGTTGTGAACCGCGACCGAGAGCACCTTTTTGGCATGGCTCTGGCCGATGACGTAATCATCGAGAACCTTGCAGATTTCCTTCGGTGTCGGAATCCCGTCGCGCGACTTGACCAGCGAGGATTTGTTTTCCTCACGGATGATGTCCATGCACAACTCAACGCATTCGTCGCAGATGAATACGGTGGGACCCGCGATCAACTTGCGGACTTCGTGCTGGCTCTTGCCGCAGAACGAGCAATACAGCGTGTTCTTCGAATCGCTCGTGCCGATCTTACTCATTCCGTTCTCCGTCCGCCGTTCGGCCTTGTCGATCCGGTCGCTCCCGACGATGCACCGTTGCCGATGCCTAGCTGGAGCAATATCCGTACCAGAAACAGACCCTTGTCACTCAGATACCGCACGAATCGCGGCCAATTTGAGCCCCACCTTAATCGCCGATCCGCCATAGCCAACCATGGTGGCAGCCGACTATCAAGAATTCGCTAAATCCGACTGCCAGTCCCCGTGTGACAATAGCGTGATTTGCGGCGATTTTGGTAGGGCATTGGGGGCAGGCCTGTTACGGCGCTTTCGCCATAGGTTCCTCAGCTCGCTTCTCGATGACCTTGTCGATGATGCCGAATTCCCGTGCCATGTCGGCGGTCAGGAACTTGTCGCGCTCCAGCGCCTCCTCGCTGGCCTGATAGGTCTGCCCGGTGTGCTTCACATAAATCTCGTTCAACCGCTTCTTCAGGTTCAGAATTTCCTGCGCGTGAAGCATGATGTCGGTGGCCTGTCCCTGGAACCCGCCGGATGGCTGATGAACCATGATTCGGGAGTTCGGCAGGGAGAAGCGCATGTCCTTGTGGCCAGCGGCCAGCAGCAGCGAGCCCATCGAGGCGGCCTGCCCGGTGCACAGCGTCGAAACCGGCGGACGAATGAACTGCATCGTGTCGTAGATCGCGAGACCCGAGGTCACCACGCCGCCCGGCGAGTTGATGTACATCGAGATTTCCTTCTTCGGATTCTCGGCTTCGAGGAACAGCAACTGCGCCACGGTCAGCGTCGACATGCCGTCCTCGACCGGGCCGGTCATGAAGATGATGCGTTCCTTCAACAGGCGCGAAAAAATGTCGTAGGCCCGCTCGCCGCGGTTGGTCTGCTCGACCACCATCGGGACGAGGTTCATGTAGGTTTCGACGGGATCGCGCATAAATCACCCAAAGGTTGATCGAGATGGAGAATTGGAGACGACGTGCCCGCCGAGACGCAAGCTGCGCAAGCAGCCGGTTAGTCGGGCGCGACGAACGTCCCGTGATGCAGGACTTAACGAACTCACAGATATGAGACGATTGGCCGGTAACAAGACCGGACTGTGACGAGACTCAGACCCGCTGCAATGGCGAGCCACCCGCGCGACACAGTCAAACTGATTCGCGGGTCCACGGCAAAGCCGCCCCCGATTCATGATGAACGACGCGGCCCGTGAAAGGAACAGGGGCCACGACTTGCATCGCGGCCCCCGCCAATCAGCCATATCGGACGGATCAGGCGGCCGGCTTGTCAGCCTCGTCGTCCTTGTAGAGCTCTTCGCGCGACACCTTCTTCTCGGTGACGTTGGCGAGCTCGAGGATGAAATCGACCACCTTGTCCTCGTAGATCGGCGCGCGAAGCTGGGCCAAGGCGTTGGCGTTGTTGCGGTAATAGTCCCAGACTTCCTTTTCGCGACCCGGCATCGAGCGGGCGCGCTCGACCACCGCGCGGCCGACTTCGTCGTCGGTCACGGTGATCTTGTTCTTGTCGCCGATCTCGGACAGCACGAGGCCCAGGCGGACGCGGCGGTCCGCGATCTTCTTGTATTCCTCCTGGGCGGCGTCTTCGGTGGTGTTCTCGTCGGCGAAGCTCTTGTTGTTCGACGCCATCTCGGCCTTGATCGAATCCCACATCAGGCGGAATTCCTCATCGACCAGCGACGGCGGCGCATCGAACCGATGGGTCTCGTCGAGCCGATCCAGCAGCAGGCGCTTGACGCGCTGGCGGGTCGCGCCGGCGAATTCCTGCGTCAGGCGCTCGCGGGCGGCTTCCTTCAGCTTGTCGAGCGATTCGAGGCCGAGCATCTTGGCGAACTCGTCGTCGATGACGGTGTCCTTCGGCGCTTCGATCAGGGTCGCGGTGGTCTCGAACTCGGCCGGCTGGCCGGCCAGCTGCTCGCTGGCATAGTTCTTCGGGAAGTCGACCTTCAGCGTGCGGGTCTCGTCCTTGCCGATCCCGATCAACTGCTCCTCGAAGCCCGGAATGAAGGTATTCGAGCCGATCACGACCTGAATGCCCTCGCCGGTGCCGCCATCGAACGGCGTGCCGTTGATGGTGCCCTTGAACGAGACCGTGACGCGATCGCCGCTCTCGGCCTTCGCATCGTCGGCCTTGGCGTCATAGCCCTTGTTCTGATCGGCGATGCGCTTGATGGCCTCGTCCACGTCGGCGTCGGTGACGTCGGCAACCGGCTTCTCGACGGTGAAGCTCTTGAAATCGGCCAGCGCGATCGGCGGCACGACTTCGACCGCGACCGTATAGGTCAGGTCGGACTTGCCGGACAGGATCGCCTCGACGTCCTTTTCCTCGGTCGGCATCGTGACCTTGGGCTCGGTCGCCAGTTTGAAGCCGCGCTCGGTGAAGATGCCGGCATTGGTGTCGCGGATCAGTTGCTCGATCGTCTCGGCCATCACGGAGCGGCCATACATGCGCTTGAGATGCGCGACAGGCACCTTGCCCGGACGGAAACCGTTAAGCTTTACCTTGTCCTTCATGTCAGCCAGCTTGGCATCGGCCTTGGCTTCGATGTCGGCAGCGGGGACGTTGATCTGGAATTCGTGCTTCAAACCCTCGGCGAGCGTTTCCGTGACCTGCATTCTACTATCTTCCCGCTTGGTCCGGCTCACGGCCGGGTCATGTCAATCGTGCGACGCATGGCAGAACGCCTTGCGCCAGTTCAGTCACATCCTGCGGCCAAATCCTGCGGCATGGCAGCCGGCGTTTGGTGCGGGCGGAGGGACTCGAACCCCCACACCTTTCGGTGGCGGCACCTAAAGCCGCTGCGTCTACCAATTCCGCCACGCCCGCTAGCTGCATCCGTTTCGGCCGCGCTGCCGCGGGCGTATAACATGACGGCGCGACTTCGCAGCAAAAAAATGGCCTTGGGTGGTCGGGTGACGCAGTCCGGCGGCTGGACAGCTGCGCCGGAAGGTGATCGGGATCGCGCCATGACCGATGCTCCCTTCCCGATCGACCGCCGGACGCTGCTGACCAGCCTCGGCGCGACCCTTGTCTGGCCGATAGCGCCGGTTCTGGCGCAGAAGCGGACCGCGCTGGCGCTGGAAGCGGTCGTCGACACCATCGCGCTCGGACCCGGCCAGCCGCCGACACCATTCTGGCGACTGACCGGCGGGCCGGACGCAGGACCGCTGCGCTTCAGGCGGGGCGAGACCGTGGACGTGACGCTGACGAATCGGCTGCCGGTTCCGATCGCGCTGAACTGGGCCGGCCTCGACGGCGATCCGGCGGCGGAACCGTTCACGGGGCGGCCGGCTATCGCACCGGACGCGAGTGCAACTTCTTCCATCACGTTCCGTCATGCCGGCACGATGCTGCTGGATTTTAGGATATTCGGCGACGCCGCGGCCCGGCCCTCGACCGGCCGCGCGGTGATCGTATCCGAGACCGAGACCATCGCGGTCGACCGCGACGAGGTTCTGATTTTTCAGGACTGGCGGATCAAGCCGGATGGCTCCGCCGTCCCGCCGGCCCTGGCCGCTTCGGACGCGCCGACCACCTTCACCGTCAACATCGGCACCACTGGAATCACCCTAAGCCTGAATGAACGCTTGAGACTTCGCTTCATCAATGCCTCACAGGCTAATGTTATTGCAATTAAAATTCCGAATTATGCTGTTCGCGTGATGGCCATCGACGGCCAACCGACCGAACCGTTCCTGGCGCGCGACGGCGTCGTCGTCGTGACGCCGGGATCGCGAATCGACACCTTCATCGAGGCGGAAAAAGCGCCCAACACCCCCTCTACGATCATGCTGCTCGATGGCCGCGAGGCGCGGCCGATCGGCAAACTTGTCACCTCTGATGCGAAGCCGGCTCGGGTGACGCCATTGCCGCGCGCAATGCCGTTGCCGTCGAATGGCCTACCGGTTCAGCTCGATCTCAAATCCGCGCTTCGGATCGATCTGCCGCTCGGTACCGCCGACTGGCTCGCCCCGACCGCGCTGATGCCGACCACCGCGCCC
>JAQGJY010000283.1 GCA_028290325.1 Tardiphaga sp. | reverse complement strand
GGTCGATCGATGATTTTGCGGATTTCGGTATTGAGCTTCAGAACCACGTCCTTGGGCATGTTGGCCGGGCCGAGATAGCCCTGCCACGACGTGATGTCGAAGCCCTTGACGCCGGCCTCGTCCATCGACGGTAGATCGGGCAGCAACGCCGAACGGTTTTTCGTCGTCACCGCCAGCGCCTTCAGCGACTTGGCATTGACGTGCGGCAACGCGGTGAGCGTATCGACGAACATCATCGACAAGCGTCCGGCGATGACCTCGCTGAGCGCCGGCGGCGACGAGCGGAACGGCACGTGCAGCAGGTCGATGCCCGCGAGCTTCGCGAAGGTCGCGCCGGAGACGATCGCCGACGAGGAGCCGCTCGCATAGGTGTATTTGCCGGGCTCCTTCTTCGCCAGCGCGATCAGTTCGGCAACGGAATTGGCCGGGATGTCGGGATTGATCACCAGCACGAAGGGAAGGTCGCCGGTGCGCGCGATCGGCGTGAAATCCTTGATCGGATCATAACTCATGGTCTTGAGCAGATACGGATTCGCCGAATGGGTGGTGTTGGTGGTGACGAACAAGGTGTAGCCGTCCGCCGGCGCGCGGGCCACGAAGCTGGCGGCGATCGAGCCGTTGGCCCCGGACTTGTTGTCGATGATCATGCCGGTGTTCAGCGCGATGCCAAGCTCTTTCGAAATGATCCGCGTCGTGGTGTCGGTGCCGCTGCCGGCGGCGAAGGGGAGCACCAGAGTAATGTTGCGCGTCGGGAAATTGGTCTGGGCCTGTGCCGACGTGGCGGCCAGTGCCAGCACGGCGGCGACGCCGACATAGATTGGTTGCGTGCGGATCATTGAAAGCGTGCCTCCCCGGCATTCTGGTGCTGTTGCCGGCGACGATACATGCCGCGATGCGCGGGTTCAACGCTCATGCGTCAAGGCGCGCGGGCGGCCGTTGCTGCCGCGAGGCAATGATGACGCCGGCCAGCACCATCATGTAACCGACGATGTGAAACAGCCGCATCTGTTCGCCGAGAAACAGGATCGCCATCGCGGAACCGAACACCGGCACAAGATGGAAGAACGGCGCGGCCCGGTTGGGCCCGATCAGCGCCAGGCCGCGATTATAAAACAGATAGGCCAGCGCCGAGGCGAACACGATCACATAGATCAGCGTGCCGAGCGTCACCGCGTCGAAATGAACGACCGCGCCATTGGCGATTTCCCAAATCGCGAAAGGCAGCAACATCAAGCCGCCGAGGCCGGTGCCGATGGTCAGGAACGACAATTGATGCGTTTGCGGCCGGCGCGGCATCAGCGCGGAATACAGGCCGAAGGCGAGCAGCGCGCCGGCGAACATCAGGTCGCCGCGGTTCAGTTCGACTTCTCCGAGCGCCGCGACGTTGCCGCGCAGAACGATGGTCAGCACGCCGAGCAGCGAGATCGTGATGCCGATCAGTTGCGCGCGTGTCAGCCGCGCGCCGAACAGCGCCAGCGACCAGATCGCGACGAACAAAGGCCCCGACGACTGGATCAGCAGCGCGTTCAAGGCCTGCGTATAATGCAGCGCCCAATACGACAAAGCATTGTTCAACGCGAAGCCGGTGGCGGATAGCATCAGCATGAGTGGCCACTGGCGCGCGATCTTGTGCCAGTCGTTTTTCAGGTGCGGCCACGCGAACGGCAAAAGCAACGCGCAGGTGCCGAACCAGCGCAAGCACGTCAGCGTCAGTGGCGGGACGTGGCCGGCGACGTAACGCGCCAGCACGATGTTGATCGCCCAGAACAGGGACGTCAGGCTGAGCAGCAGATAAGGTTGTTGATCGAGCCAGGCGCCGCCACGCGCAAGGCCCGTGCGCCGTGTCGATGCGGGTTCGATCGTTTGCCGCGTCATCGCGCACCATGTCGGTTGAATTCGTTTGTCACGAGGGCGCGGACCGATCGGCTGATGCGCCTCTAACGCTCACGCGACTTTTGGTTTCCGCGCGGCAACGGCGATACCGCACAGCACCAGCGCGTAACCGACCAGATGAAACAGATGCATGCGCTCGCCGAGAAAGACGATCGCCATCGCCGAGCCGAACACCGGTACGAGGTGGAAGAACGGCGCCGAGCGGTTCGCGCCGATCAGCTGCACGCCGCGATTGTAACAGAGGTAGGACAGGATCGACGGGAACAGCATGATGTAAGCGAGGCTGGCAAAGGTGCCGGAATTGACCTCCATCGGCGGCCGCGCCATCGCCTCCCAGATCATCAGCGGCGTCAGGCTGAGCGCGCCCACCGCGAACGTAAAAGCGAGAAACGACAGCTGGTCCATGGCCGGCCGGCGCGGCGACATCACCGAATAAAAGCCAAAAATCACCAGTGCGGCAATGAAGAGGAGATCTCCGGTATTGAGCGCGATGTCGGTGAGCGCCAGCAGATTCCCGTTCAGCAAAATCACCAGCACGCCGGTCATCGACACGGCGATGCCAAGCGATTGCGCCATCGTCAGTCGGGTGCCGAACAAGGCCAGCGACCAGATCGCGACGAACAGCGGCATCGCTGATTGCAGCAGCAGCACATTGAGCGCGGTGGTCCGTTCCAGCGCCGCGTATTGTAATGTGTTGAATGCGCCGATGCCAGCCAGCGACAGC
This sequence comes from Tardiphaga sp., assembly GCA_028290325.1. GTDB lineage: Bacteria > Pseudomonadota > Alphaproteobacteria > Rhizobiales > Xanthobacteraceae > Tardiphaga. Next base: position 6,012 of record JAQGJY010000283.1, on the reverse strand, counting down.
GCCAGCATCAACGGCAGGTGGCGGCGGATCGCGGGCCAGTCGCGCTTCAGATGCGGCCACGCGAAGGGCAGCAGAATCAGAAACGCGCCGGTCCAGCGAATGAAAGCCATTGTCACCGGCGGAATATGCCCGGCTGCGCTACGGCCGACGATGGCATTGCCGGCCCAGAACAGCGAGGTCAGGCTGAGCAGCACGTAAGGCTGGTTCGACAGCCAGGCAAAAGGCGCGCGGGGCGATGCGGATGACAAGAGGTTTCTCGATGCACAAGGATTGGGCGTCTTGTCGCAGAAAGCGGCCGCATCGCAAGCCCTGTCACCAGATGGGCGTTATGCGTGTTGCCTTCGCATGTCCCGGCAGGCGCGGTGGCGCGGGCCGGGGCTCCACGACGGATTTGGTTGGACCGACAAGCGCGTCCCATGGTGCCGGAACGGAAGCGGTGATTGCATCGCCGGCCGCCGATCCGAATGGTCCATGGCCCCGCCCCACGCATGGACACCATTGTAATGACAAAGTTTTTTGAATTTTGATTTCATCTAGGAAGATTTGCAAAACGGTCCCTCGCCTTGCGTCTCACCGGCGCATCCTTTAATCGGGAAGCAACGTCCGTCCGCAACCTCGTCAGAATCTGGCATCTTGCTCGGCGACACCCACGCACAAACCCGGGCAGGGCCGATCTCGGCTGTCCGGGAAATTGCGCGTCCATATGATGAATTGCAGGGGACTACGTCAGATATGGCCAATGTTGTCGTCGTCGGCGCCCAGTGGGGCGACGAGGGAAAAGGCAAGATCGTCGATTGGTTGTCGGAGCAGGCGGATATCGTCGCGCGCTTCCAGGGTGGCCACAATGCCGGCCATACGCTCGTCATCAACGGCACTACCTACAAGTTGGCGCTGTTGCCGTCCGGCGTGCTGCGGCCCTCGAAGCTTGGCGTCATCGGCAATGGCGTGGTGTTCGATCCGCAGGCGTTCCTCGATGAGGTCAGCAAATTGCGCGCGCAGGGCGTCGCGATCGGTCCGGAGAATCTCCGCGTCGCCGAGAACGTCACGCTGATTCTGCCGCTGCATCGCGATCTCGACGCGTTGCGCGAAAACGCCAGTTCGGTGCACGCGATCGGCACCACCCAGCGCGGCATCGGGCCGGCCTATGAGGACAAGGTCGGCCGTCGCGCGATCCGGCTGATGGACCTCGCCGATCCCGACACGCTGCCCTACAAGATCGATCGGCTGCTGGCGCATCACAACGCGCTGCGCCGTGGCTTCAACCTGCCGGAATTCGACGGCGCGGTGATCCAGGCCGACCTGATGAAGCTTGCGCCGGACCTGCTGCCCTATGCCGAGACGGTGTGGCGGCTGCTCGACCAGAAGCGTCGCGAGGGCAAGCGGATCCTGTTCGAGGGCGCGCAGGGCGCGTTGCTCGATGTCGATCACGGCACCTATCCTTACGTCACGTCGTCCAACACCGTGGCGGCGCAGGCCGCGACGGGCACCGGCATGGGTCCGGGCGCCGTCGGTTATGTGCTCGGCATCTGCAAGGCCTATACGACCCGGGTCGGCCAAGGCCCGTTCCCGACCGAACTGACCAACGAGATCGGCGAGGAAATCGGACGTCGCGGCAAGGAATTCGGCGTCAACACCGGCCGCAAGCGGCGCTGCGGCTGGTTCGACGCGGTTTTGGTGCGGCAGACCGTGCGCACCTGCGGCATCAACGGGCTGGCGCTGACCAAGCTCGACATTCTGGATGGTTTCGACACGATCGAGGTCTGCGTCGGCTATCGGCTCGACGGCAAGGAAATCGATCATCTGCCGGCGGGGGAAGGCGCGCAGAAGCGCATCGAACCGATCTACGAGACCATCGAGGGCTGGAAAGAACCGACCGCCAACGCGCGATCCTGGGCCGATCTGCCGGCGCAGGCGATCAAATACGTCCGCCGCGTCGAGGAACTGGTGGGCTGCCCGATCGCTCTGTTGTCCACAAGTCCGGAACGCGAGGATACTATTCTTGTTCAAAACCCGTTCGAGGCTTAACTGATCGTTACCGGAGTATGCGTAAGATTTGAGTCAAGATGGCTGATTACTACCCGCTGATCGCCCGCGCCATTTCCGGTCTGGACCCCAGCGCCCCCGGAGAGCAACGCCGTGCGCTCTATGAGCGCGCGCGCTCGGCGCTGATCGCGCAGTTGCGAAGCGTGCAACCGCCGCTGACCGAATCCGAGATCACGCGCGAGCGTCTGTCGCTCGAAGAAGCCGTCCGCAAAGTCGAATCCGAAGCCGCGCAGCGCGCCCGCGTCGCCCGCGATGCCGCGCGGGCCAATCGCGGCAAGCCCGGCGAAACCGCCGCGACACCCGCGACGGGCGCCTCGACATCGTCGGCTTCGGCGGCATTGTCCGGTTCGCGCGCAACGGCCTCGGCGGCCTCGTCACGGCCGGCGCGCGAACTCCGCAACACGCCGCCAGCACCACAATCGCCACGTCCGCCGGCGCAAAATCCGCCGGATGTGACGCCGCGCCGTGATCCGCCATCCACAGCCGGCCAAACCCAGTCGCCCGGCATTCGCGGTTTTCGTGATGTCACGGCGGATGCCGACGATCTCGGCCGCGCCACCGCGCAGGCCAATCGCGCCGCGCGAAAGACCTACGCGAACGTGCCGTCGCCAACGCCCGAATTCGACCGCCTCGAACCGTCGATGGAAGATCGCGGCAACGATGCCGGCGGCTATGATTACAATGACCTGACCGGCGATGACGCGCCCCGCGGAGCGCAGCAGATGCCTCCGGTCCGGACGCGTCCGCAGCCGGACCGTGGTGCCGATCGCAAGACCGAGCGGCAGAAGGAGCGCGACGTTCGTCGCCGCGCCGGCGGCGGGTTCCCGCTGAAAAGCGCGATCGCGCTCGGCGTGCTGATGATTCTGGTTGGCGTGGCGTTCCTGTGGGGACCGAAGGCCTATTCGTCGCTGCGCGCGATGCTGTCGTCCGGCCCCGGCACGGCAGTTGTCGATGTGCCGAAGGATGGCGCGTCGGGGCCGCGCCCGAAGATCGCCGATCGGGTCGGGCAGCCGTCCGAGCAACTCGCGACCGTGGCCCAGCGCGTCGTGCTCTATGACGAAGACCCGGCCGAGCCGAAGGGCAAGCAGTATGTCGGCACGGTGGTCTGGCGCACCGAACAGATGAAGGCATCCGGCAATCAGCCGGGCGATCTGGCGGTGCGCGCGGATATCGATATTCCCGAGCGCAAGTTCAAGATGTCGATGTCGTTCCGGCGTAACACCGATACGTCCTTGCCGGCGAGCCACACGGCCGAGCTGACCTTCGTGCTGCCGGCCGATTTCACCGGCGGTGGCGTCGCCAATGTGCCGGGCATCCTGATGAAATCCAACGAGCAGGCGCGCGGCACGCCGCTGGCCGGCCTCGCGGTCAAAGTCACGGATGGCTTCTTTCTGGTCGGGCTGTCGAATGTCGAGACCGATCGCGCCCGGAATATCCAGCTTCTGAAAGAGCGGTCGTGGTTCGACGTGCCGCTGGTCTATACGAACCAGCGTCGCGCGATCATCGCGATCGAAAAAGGCGGGCCGGGCGAACGCGCCTTCAACGACGCCTTCGCGACGTGGGGCGAGTAAAACAATCGGCATCGCTCATCGGCATCGCCAATCGTCTTGCCTTCGCGCGGCCGAGCCGGCAAAACTATCGTCTATGACCGACCGCCGATCATTGCTCCGCTCCATCTTCGATGCCGCCGTCGCGGCGGCGCATCCCGATGCCATTCTGGCGGAGCATTTGCCGCCGCCGCCCAACGGCCGCGTCATCTGCCTCGCGGCCGGCAAGGGCGCGGCCGCGATGGCCGCCGCCGCCGAACGGCACTACCTTGATGATTTGAAATTGCCGCCGGACCGTCTGACCGGCATCGCCACCACACGCCACGGCCATGGCGTTCCGACGCGCTGCGTCAAGGTTGTCGAAGCCGGGCATCCGGTGCCCGACGCGGCCGGCATGCAAGCCGCCGAAGACAGTCTGGCGCTTGCCGCGACGGCGGAGGCCGACGATCTTTTGCTGGTGCTGATTTCCGGCGGCGGCTCGGCGAACTGGACGCTACCGGTGACCGGCATCACCTTCGCGCAAAAGCAGGCGCTCAATCGCGCGCTGTTGAAATCCGGTGCGCCGATCGGCGAGATCAATACGGTTCGCAAACATCTGTCGCGCATCAAGGGTGGCCGGCTCGCGCGCGCCGGACATCGGGCGCGGATCCTGACATTGGCGATCTCCGACGTGCCGCATGACGATCCGGCGGTGATCGCGTCGGGACCAACGGTGCCGGATACCACGACGCTGGCGGAGGCGCGGGCATTGATCGCGCGCTATGCGCTCAAGATTGATGACGCGGTCGCGGCGGCGTTGAATGACGATGCGAATGAAAGCGTCAAACCTGGCGACGAGGCCTTCGCGCGCGCGACGTTCAAGTTGATCGCGCGGCCGCGCGGCTCGCTCGATGCCGCGATTGCTGTCGCGCGCCAGGCTGGATACGAGGTGATCGACCTCGGCGCGGATTGCGAAGGCGAAGCGCGTGACGTCGCGGCGGAGCACGCGAAGTTGGCGCTCAAAGCGCGCGATGAAGGTCGCCGCGTCGCGGTCATCTCAGGTGGCGAGTTGACGGTGACGGTGCGGGGCCAGGGACGGGGCGGCCCCAATCAGGAATACGCGCTGGCGCTCGCCGAAATCTTCAAGGAGGTTGCCGGCATCAGCGCCATGGCCGCCGATACCGACGGCGCCGATGGCGGCGGTGGCGCGGCGTCCGATCCTGCCGGCGCGATGATCGATGCGTCAACGTTCAACGCGATGCGCGAGAAACAGCTCGATCCGGCAGCGTATCTGGCCAGCAACAACGCAACGGCGTTCTTCGAGGCGACCGGCGATCTGGTGATGACCGGTCCGACGCTGACCAATGTGAACGACGTCAGGGTGATTTTGGTCGGGTAACCCGCGTCATTCCGGCGCGCTGCCGCCAGCGGCGTAAGCGCCCCCGAATGCCGCGTAGTTCTACGCCGCCGCCTGGCTTCCAAGCGCGAACGCTTCCGCCAGCAGATCATACGACCGCTTGCGGGCCTCGTGATCGTACACCGCCGTGATGACCATCACCTCGTCGGGCTCGCTCGATTCGATCAGCGGCTGCAACTGCTGCATCACGCTGGCCTTCGAGCCGACGAACAGCTTCGATCGATTGCGCTTCACCGATGCGCGCTCCGCATCGGAATAGTCATAGGCCAGCGCTTCCTCGACGCTTGGCAGCGGCGCGAATTGTCCGCGATCACGGCGCAATCGATTGAGGTCGGCGGAAGACGCCAGCCGCTCGGCCGCCTCGTCGGTTTCGCCAACGATGGCGGCCACCGCGAGAATCCCATGAGGCGCGCCGCGCCATTGCGAGGATTTGAAACGCGCCCGGTAATGCACCAGCGCGTCGGCGGCATCGTGCGAGGCGAAATGATGCGCGAAGGCAAAACCCATCCCGACCTGCGCCGCCAAATCGGACGAATAGTCGCTGGATCCGAGCAGCCAGATCGGTGGCAGGGGGACATCGTTGGGCATCACGATGACGTTGTTGTAGGGATGTCCGGCTGGCCAGCCGCCCGTCTCCCACAGCATCAACTCGTGCAGCCGTTCGAGAAAGTCATCGCCGTCGCGGCCGTCGAGCCGCCGCCGCAACGCGTGGGCGGTCGCGCCGTCGGTGCCGGGCGCGCGGCCGAGCCCGAGATCGATGCGGCCTGGAAACAACGCTTCCAGCATCTTGAAACGCTCGGCGACCATCAAAGGCGCATGGTTTGGCAGCATCACGCCGCCGGAACCGACGCGGATGTTCTGCGTCACCGCGGCGATCTGTCCGATCATGATGTCCGGCGCGGGGCTGGCGACCGAGGACAAGCTGTGATGCTCGGCAAGCCAATAGCGGACGTAGCCGAGCCGATCGACATGGCGGGCCAGATCGATGCTGTTCCGAAGCGCTTGCGCGGGCGGCGCGCCGGTGGT
>JAQGJY010000270.1 GCA_028290325.1 Tardiphaga sp. | reverse complement strand
TCGCCGCCGGCTCCGGCGTCGACGTCGATGCCGAGATGGCCGGCATGGTGACGCTGCAGAATGCCTATGCGGCCAATGCCCGGGTGATCAGCACCCTGCAGGCCATGTGGGACGCGCTGCTGGCGACCAGGTCATGAGGCGCGGCCGCAGGCCTGCATGCATCCGCCGGGCGCTGCTGGCCCGGCGCAGCCGATAGGAGAAGCGGATGGCTCGGCCTGGGCGACACCACGCCGATCGATCCGCGACCGGCGAAGTAGCAGTCGAAGCCGTCATTGCGAGGAGTGCGCGTTCCTCGCGATGACGAACGAAATACCATGGACCGAATAGCGGTTGACGCATCGGCGCAACGGCGCGATCCTGCCGAAATACGACCAGGGAGCCGCCATGCCGGCCGTCAATCGCGTCGATCCGAAGACGATCTTCTCACCCGACGAATGGCGGCATCTCACCAGCCGCTCGTCGTGGCGCGGCGTCTGGCTGGTCGTGCATTGCTGGGGCAGCATCGCGCTGGCCGTCGCGCTGGTGACGATCTGGCCAAACCCGCTGACCTGGCTGCTCGCGGTGATGATCGTCGGCACCCGGCAACTCGGCCTCGCGATCCTGATGCACGAGGCCGGGCATGGCGGGTTGCACGCGAATATCCGGATCAACGAGTTCCTCGGCCAGTGGCTGTGCGCCGTGCCGGTGGGCGCGGACCTGCCGAGCTATCGCGCCTATCATCTCAAGCACCACAAATTCACCCAGCAACCGGAAGACCCGGACCTGACCTTGTCCGCACCGTTCCCGATCTCGAAGGACAGCTTCTATCGCAAGGCGATCCGCGATCTGACCGGGCAAACATTTTACAAGCAACGCATGCCGCTGCTGCGCGCACTGTTGGCGCGTCCGTCGGCGGATGCGCCGTCGAATGTCAGCTTCATCTCGTCCGGCGCGACCAAAACGCTGCGGTTTCTCGGCGCGAACGCGGTGCTGTTCGCCCTCTTCTGGATCGCGGGCGCGGGCGTCTGGTTCGTCGGCGTCTGGCTGGTCGCGATGGCGACGTGGCTGCCGTTCGTCACGCGCATCCGCAACATCGCCGAACATGCCTGCACCTCGACCGGGCCGGACCCGTTCAGCCATGCCCGCACCACCCGCGCCAACCCGATCGAGCGCGCCTTGATCGCACCCTATTGGGTGAACTATCACGCCGAACACCATCTGTTCATGTATCTGCCATGCTACCGATTGCCGGATGCGCATCGCCTGCTCACGGACAAGGGTCACATCACGCGAGTCGATGTCAGCCCCGGCTATCTCGACGTCTTGAAGCTGGCGACGTCGCGCGGTTTCGTCGAGCCCGCGTGATCGAGACAGCGTACACCGCATGTCATTACCGGGCGACAGCGCGAAACGCGCGTCGGACGTAACCCGACGATCCATTCTGATCGAACGATTTATAGAAGAGGATGGCCGGGTCATCGCACGCCAACTGCCGGGCTTGCCCGGCCGAGACGGCGGGCTTGCTACTCTGCCGCCGCCGCATTGATCTCCGCCGAAATCTGCCGGATCGCCCGCGCCAGCTTGACCGCTTCCTGCGCGCCGGACACCGCATACTTCTCCGCGAACACGAATGTCGGCACGCCGGAAATTCCCTTGTCGCTGGCGTCCTTCGCCCATGCCGAAATCAGCGCGACGTCCTCATCGCTCGCCAGCCGCTGCCGCGTGGTCTCGGCGTCGAGACCGCAATCGGCGGCGGCCTGCACCAGCACCTCGGTCTGCGTGAGATCGCCGCCGTCGCGGAAATACAATTCCATCAGCCGCTGCTTCATCGCGGCGGATCGATCGCCACCGGCATCGTGCTGCGCCCAATGGATCAGCCGATGGCAATCGATCGTGTTGGGCTGGCGCTGCACGAGCTCGGGACGGTAGGTCAGCCCCTCCTCCTCGGCCGCCGCGACGACGCGCTGCGCGATGCCTTTATAGGCCTCGACCGAACCGAACTTGGTCTCCAGATAGCTGTCGCGCGAGATGCCGTCGCGCGGCACCCACGGATTGAGGAAAAACGGCCGCCAGTGGATCTCGACCGGGATCTCCGGCGCCAGCGCCAGGGCGTTCTCGATGCGCTTCTTACCGATGTAACACCACGGGCACACGACGTCGGAGACGATGTCGATCTGCAACGGCTTGATGGCGGTCATGGCGATGTCTCCGGTTCAAAGAGCTACGGCCCTGACTTAAGCGTCCGACCGCGTCATTGCGAGGCGCGTCCCGGTCTCGCTGGCGAGAACAGCACGCCCCCACGACGCAATCCAGCACCGACAGCGGCGCGCAATAAGGAACCTAAGCGGCTTACGCCGCGGCTTGCATCTCGACGACCGGCGCCGCGGCGGCCGGCGTGCGCCGCGAGGTCTTCAAGGATTTGACGGTCTTCGGCGCCCGCTTGGCGGTCTTTCTCTTCGCGGCCTTGGCGAGCTTCACCTTCTCGGCCTGACGCGCGGCCTGCTTCGCGGCTTTCGCCTTTAACGCAGCGTTTTCGGCCCGCAAGGCGGCGCGTTTCTTCTTGCGCTTCGCCTCGCAGGACGCGCATTTGCAGCCGATCGGCTTGAGGAATTCCTTGAAATATTCGGTGCCGTAATCGTAGTTGATCTCCTCGCCCGGCTCGATGTCCTTGATCGCGCGGATCACGATCCGCAGCTTCTTTTTGCTGACATCGGATTCGGCGTTCGGCTTGCAGGCGTGATTGATGTAACGCGCGATGTTCTTGCGGACCGAGCCATCGACCGTCCATCGCTTGGTGATCTGGAACAGATATTTGTTCTCGACCGCGTCGTCCTTTTTCTTCCGGCAGTCCAGCATCGGCCCGATATAGCGGATGATCTTGTCGCCCTTCTTGATCGGCTTCGTCGCGAACAGACCGAGGCCGGTCTTGGAGCGGCCGATGCGGTAGGGCTTGCTGGCGGGTATAGAGGGCATGAGACACGCGGGGTTGGCTGCGGAATGATATCCCTCATACCGCGAAATGGGTTGCGCTGTCAGCGACCTCGCGGCCGATGACTTGAACCATCCCCAGCTAAGCGACGTCCTATTCCCGAATTCAATCGTCTGGGAACGGCTGCATGACTCAATCGCTGACCGCGCGCGGCGCGGCGCTGGTAACGTTGACGCTGATCGCCACCTACGGCATCGCGACCGCGGAGACCACGACCAGCCTCTCTACCTCGACCGCGCCGCGCGACTGTCGCGTCCAGGCGTCGGCCAGAGATGACAGCGGCGCGCGGATATGCGCGGGTCCACAAGGGCTGAAGGTGCTGATCCGCGAGGGCGATCTGCGCGAGACGGTGTCGATCGGCCGCTCAAGGCAGACGGCGGCGGCGGAGCCCGCCGGATCGCAGAGCTTCGGCCCGTTCAACTCGACCAGCCACACGATCGAATGGCGGCTGGCCAATGGCAAACCATTCGCGGCGATCCAGCGCTGGCACATCGCGGATAATGAAGACGCCGGTCCCGACCACAGGCAGCGCACCAAGCAACTGCTCGTGGTGACGCGGGTGATGCCGAAAGGCATCTGCCACGTTGCCTATATCGATGTGACCGCAAACCCGGAGGCCGACCGCGTGGCGCGCGACGCCGCCACCCGGCTGGCGCGGAATTTCGACTGCGCCAAGGACCGGATCGCGATGGTCGGGACGCCGGGCCGCGCCACCGAACTGGCCTCGCCGCGTTAGGCGCTTTTCTGCGCGTGATATTTTTTCAGCAGCCGCGCGCCCTTGGCGGCGATGCGCCGCGCGGCGGCGACGGTTTTCGGCACCGGCTCACCCCACGCATGGGCGGACAAAGCGTGCCGCGTCGGCTCGCCGTCTTTGTCCACCAAAGGCGGCAGCTCCTGGCGGCCGTAGAACCGCACCGCCCAGCTGCCCTTGCGCCGCATATCCGCCGGCGTCATCGCGGAGTCGGACTTCGTCACGCCCGGCTTGAGATGCGCGCCTTGCTTTTTCGCGAACGCGCGCCGCCCGGCCGCCGTCAGCCCGCCCTTCGGGTCTTTCTCGGCCTTGCGAGCCGCCGCCTTCGTCTGCGACTTTTTCGCGGCGCCCTTCTTGGCCGTCTTTTTCGTCGATGTCTTTTTCGTCGATGTCTTGGCGGTCTTCTTCGCGGTCTTCTTCGCGGTCTTCTTCGCGGTCTTCTTGGCGGGTGTCTTGGCGGTCGTCTTGCGCGTCTTCTTCTTGGCGACCTTCATGTTGTCCACCAGATTCGGATAAGGCCGCCCGGCCTTTTTCGCGCTGGTCTTGGCGGCGGCCTTGTCGGCCGGCGTCAGATGTTTGGAGGCCTTACCGGCGGTCTTGCGGGGATTGGATTTTTTCCACGGAGCTTTGGTCGCGGACGTGCTCGATTTTTTTGCCATGCACGCCAACGCGAACAACCCGCAAGGGTTGCGTCAGCCTTTCGCGACGGTCGATTTCAACATGGCGATGAGCAGCGTCTCGGCGTCGGCGCCGTCCGGCAGACGTTCGAGAATGTCCTT
>JAQGJY010000240.1 GCA_028290325.1 Tardiphaga sp. | reverse complement strand
ATCACGCAGATCGACGGCAACCTGCGCCGGCAGTTCATGGCGGCGCTTCCCGACAAGGCCCCGTCATTCTATTTCATCGACATCCCCGCGACCGACGCCGATCGCTTTCAGGATTTCCTCAAGCAGCAGTCGCCGAAATCGACCGTCGAGGACGTGCCGATGCTGCGCGGCCGTATCGTCGCGGCGCGCGGCGTCAAGGCCGAAGACCTCAAGCCGTCGCCCGATACCGAATGGGTGCTGCAATCCGATCGCGGTCTGACCTATCAGAACGACGTTCCCAAGGGCTCGACGGTAGTCGAGGGCGACTGGTGGACCGCCGATTACGCCGGTCCGCCCGTGGTGTCGTTCGAGAAGAAGCTCGCCGACGGGCTCGGCCTGAAGATCGGCGACGACGTTACGGTCAATGTGCTCGGCCGCGACATCACGGCGAAGATCGCCAACCTGCGGACGCTGGACTGGCAAAGCCTCGGCATCAATTTCGTGCTGGTATTCTCGCCGAACGCCTTCAAGGGCGCGCCGCACACCCATATCGCCACGCTGACCGAGGCGCATGACAGCCCGGCGCTGAATACCGCCGAGAGCGACGCCGCGATCGTCAAGGCGGTGGCCGCCGCCTTCCCGACCATCACCACGGTGCGCGTCCGCGAGGCCTTGCAGACCGTCGGCGCCGTCGTCACCAACCTCGTGATGGCCATTCGCGGCGCCAGCGCCGTGACGCTGATCTCCGCGATCCTGGTGCTCGGCGGCGCGCTCGCGGCCGGGCATCGCCACCGCGTCTACGACGCCGTGATCCTGAAGACACTGGGCGCCACCCGGATGCGGCTGCTCGGCGCCTATGCGCTGGAATATCTGATGATCGGTTTCGCCACCGCGGTGTTCGGCGTCATCGCCGGCTCGATCGCGGCCTGGGCGATCGTCACCCGGCTGATGACGCTGGGCTTCATCTGGCAGGCCGGCAGCGCGCTCGCGGTCGTCGTCGCGGCGCTGATCGTCACGGTCGGATTGGGCCTCGCTGGAACGCTGCTGGCGCTGAACCAGAAACCGGCGACCGTGCTGCGGAATCTCTAATGGCTGCGAGTTAACCTAAAGATCCCTGACGCCGATTGGTCGCAGCCGCGCTTGAATCCGACAAAACGCTCGCAAAACGCCGGTAATGCCTGTGGCGCTGCGGATTTCGCAATCGCAGCGACATTCAGCCGCGCGTTGAAGATTGCGTTCCGTGTGTTAGTTTCCCACATACCAGATTGGGTCGGATATCGCCTCGGTGACAAAAATGAAATGTCGTCAGGACGAATATTCGGGATAGATTTCGTGCCGGCGGCGCAAACCCTTTGTGCCTTGCAGGACAACTTCGGAGTTTCGACCATGTCGGACTTGGACCGTAATTATGCTTCTCCCTTCGGCCGGGCCGCCGGCCGAACCGACGCCGCAGCCGTCGATGCGGGCCTGCGCGCCTATATGCTGCGCATCTACAATTACATGTCGATCGGCCTGGCAATCACGGGTCTGGCCGCGCTCGGCGTGTACATGTTCGCCGTCACCGGCGATCCGGCCGCGGCGGTCAAATCCGCGACCGGCGCGTCGATCGCGATGAAGAGCGGTCAGTATCTCACGCCGTTCGGCTATGCGATGTTCGCCAGCCCGCTGAAGTGGGTATTCATGCTCGCCCCGCTGGCGATGGTGTTCGCGATCTCGTTCGGCATCAACCGCCTGAAACCGGCGACGGCGCAAATGCTGTTCTGGGCCTTCGCGGCCCTGATGGGCATCTCGCTGTCGTCGATCTTCCTGGTGTACACGCACACCTCGATCGTGCGCGTGTTCTTCATCACCGCCGCCTCGTTCGGTGCGCTGAGCCTCTACGGCTACACCACCAAGCGTGACATGACCGGCATGGGGTCGTTCCTGCTGATGGGCCTGTTCGGCATCATCATCGCGAGCCTGGTGAACATCTTCGTCGCCTCGTCGATGTTGCAGTTCATCGTCTCGGTCGTCGGCGTGCTGATCTTCGCGGGCCTCACCGCCTACGACACGCAGCGTCTGAAGAACGACTACATCTACGGCTACGCGTCGCAGGGTGGCGATGTGGCGGAGCGGGCGGCCATCACCGGCGCGCTGTCGCTCTACCTGAACTTCATCAACCTGTTCACGCTGCTGTTGCAGCTGCTCGGTCAGAAAGAGTAACGGCTCTCACGAGAGCTGATCGACGAAAGCCCCGGCGGAAACGCCGGGGCTTTTTGGTTGGCGGCGTTGGTCGTTGCGAGGACGAGATCGTCCTCGCCTTCGAGCATCGAACGCGACCAAGCAATCAGTCTTGATTGTTGCTTTCTGGATTGCTTCGCTCAGGCTAGCGCAATGCCGGCTCGACGCTGGCTCGTAATGACGGAACGTTCTCCCATGCTCGCTCCCGACATCCGCCCGGCGACGCCGGCCGATTTGCCCGCCATCACCGCGATCTACCAGGACGCCGTGTTGCACGGCACCGCGACCTTCGAACTGATCCCGCCCGATTGTGCGGAGATGACGCGGCGCTACGACACGCTGACCGGCGCCGGCTTTCCCTATCTTGTCGCGGCCACCGCCGACACGATTGCCGGCTATGCCTATGCCGGGCCGTACCGGCCGCGTCCGGCCTATCGTTTCACCGTCGAGAATTCGATTTATCTCGCGCCGATAGCGCACCGGCGCGGCATCGGCTTTCGGCTGCTTCAGGCGTTGCTTAACGAATGCGAGACGCGGGTCTACCGCCAGATGATCGCGGTGATCGGCGACAGCGCCAATGCCGGCTCGATCGCGGTGCATCGCAAGGCCGGCTTCGACATGATCGGCACGCTTCCGAATGTCGGCCTGAAATTCGGGCGCTGGCTCGACACGGTGATGATGCAGCGCGCGATCGGTGACGGCGGCGAAACAATTCCAGACTGAAGCACGGCC
>JAQGJY010000231.1 GCA_028290325.1 Tardiphaga sp. | reverse complement strand
TGGGCCCGGCCGCGCAGCACCAATCCGCTCCGCAGGTCTCTCCGCAGCAGGTCTCGCCGCAGCAGGCCTCGCCGCAGCAGGCCTACAACGTGCCGGGCACGCAGCCCTCCTCGGTGCAGCCGCTGCCCGCGCCGGTGAATATCCGCTGAGGAATTCCGCCTGACCCAAAGAATGAAAAGCCCGCCTCGATGAGAGGCGGGCTTTTGTTTGGTCTGCGTTTCAATTGAGCTAAAGCAAGTGTCCGATGACCGCTCCAGGAGTCGTCCCGGCGCTGGCCGGCCACTCGTGGAGATGTTTATTCCAACACCCGCACCGGCTGGCCTGCCATCCACGCCGCGATGCCCTCGATCGTCTCGGTGTAAATGCGCTGGTAGTTCTCGCGCGTCACATAACCGAGATGCGGCGTCAGCACGACATTGTCGAGCTTGCGGAACGGATGATCGGTCGGCAGCGGCTCGACCGAAAACGTATCGAGCCCGGCGCCTGCGATCGTTTTGTCCTGCAATGCTTGCAGCAGCGCGTCCTCATCGACGATCGGGCCGCGCGCGGTGTTGATGAGGTAGGCGGTCGGCTTCATCCGCGCGATATCGGCGGCTGAGACCAGCCCGCGCGAACGGTCGCTCAGCACCAGATGAATCGTGATGACGTCGGCGGTCGCGAACAGCTCGTCCTTGCTCGCGTAGGCGACGCCGGCGGCGGCGCAGGCCTCGCGCGTCAGGTTACTGCTCCACGCGATCGGCTTCATGCCGAGCGCCTTGCCGATCGCCGCCATCTGCGTGCCGAGCTTGCCGAGCCCGATGATGCCGAGCGTCTTGCCGCCGACATCCGCGCCGAGCGTGACCTGCCACGGCGCGCCGGCTTTCATGCGGGCATTCTCGAAACCGATTTTCCGCGTCAGTTCGAGCAACAGGCCCGTCGCGATGCCGATCGTGGGATTGCCGACCATCGCCGTGCCGCAGACCGTGACGTTGCGATGCTTCGCGGCCGCCAGATCAATCGCGGCGTTCCGCATCCCCGACGTGACGAGCAGTTTCAAATTCGGCAGGGCCTCGAACAGACCGCGCGGAAATGGCGTGCGTTCGCGCATCGCGCAGATGATGTCGAAGCCGTGCAGCGCGCGAGCGGCTTCGTCGGTCGAGGTGAGGATGTTTGTGAAGCTCGTGATCTCGACGCGGTCGGCGAGCACGGACCAGTCAGCGAGGGTCAGCGCCACGTTCTGGTAGTCGTCGAGAATTGCACAGCGTAGCCGCGTCATATGAGGTCCAATGCGAGAGAAGGGCGACCAGTGGTCGCTTCAATCTTGCAATGGTCGCGCGCCTCGCTTGGCGACGCAAGTCGGTCGGTTAACCCTGCGCCTTGCCGGACCGCTTCTCGTGGCACGCCGGTCCGGGACCGCGCATGTAGTGGAGTTCGGGCCGATACGGATCGAAGGCGTTGATGATGAAGTCGCGGAAGAAATCCGCGATCTCGCGCAGCACGCCTGGCTCGCGAGCCGGCGGCGACGAGGTGGAGGACGGGAGCGTGATCGTTGTGATAGTCGCCATATGCGGCCCACCGGTTTCGGCCTGCGGCGCCGATGAGCGCCGCGTTCGTTCGCCGTGATCCCAGTGTTGCCGGAAGTGATTAAAATGCGGTTTGAATTGTATCCGATCCGCCTCAAGCAAGCGCTTCCGCCGATTAGCCTTTCCAGTTTCTTAACCCGCCTGGTTGCCCTTTGCGGGCGGTCTCGCTACATCAGCGGCAACCCAACTCCCTACATCATGACGTCAGGACTCTCGATGGCCCGTCAGTTTATCTATTTCATGCAGGGCCTGACCAAGGCCTATCCGACCCGCAAGGTGCTGGATAACGTCCATCTGTCGTTCTACCCGGATGCGAAGATCGGCGTTCTCGGCGTCAACGGCTCGGGTAAATCGACGCTGCTCAAGATCATGGCCGGCCTCGACAAGGACTATAACGGCGAGGCCTGGGTCGCCGAGGGCGCGCGCGTCGGCTATCTCGAACAGGAGCCGCAGCTCGATGCCGGCCTGACCGTCCGCGAGAACGTGATGCTCGGCGTCGCCAAGCAAAAGGCGATCCTGGATCGCTACAACGAGCTGGCGATGAACTATTCCGACGAGACCGCCGACGAGATGACCAAATTGCAGGACGAGATCGAGGCGCAGGGCCTGTGGGATCTCGACAGCAAGATCGATCAGGCGATGGACGCCTTGCGCTGCCCGCCTGACGACGCCGACGTGACGAAGCTGTCAGGTGGCGAGCGCCGCCGCGTGGCGCTGTGCAAGCTGCTGCTCGATGCGCCCGAACTGTTGCTGCTGGACGAGCCGACCAACCATCTCGATGCCGAGTCGGTGTCGTGGCTCGAAGGCCATCTGCGGAACTATCCGGGCGCGATCTTGATCGTGACCCATGACCGCTACTTCCTCGACAACGTCACGAGCTGGATTCTCGAACTCGATCGCGGCAAGGGCATCCCTTACGAGGGCAATTACTCGTCGTGGCTGAAGCAGAAGCAGAAACGCATGCTGCAAGAGGGCCGCGAGGACATGGCGCATCAGAAAACCCTGGAGCGCGAACAGGAATGGATCTCGTCGTCACCGAAAGCGCGACAGGCCAAATCCAAGGCGCGCTATCAGCGTTACGAAGACCTGCTCAAACAAGCGGGCGACAAGCAGACCCAGACCGCGCAGATCACGATTCCGGTGGCCGAACGGCTCGGCCAGAACGTCGTGGACTTCGAAAATCTGAGCAAGGGATTCGGCGATCGCGAGCTGATCAGCGATCTGACGTTCAAGCTGCCGCCCGGCGGAATCGTCGGCGTGATCGGCCCGAACGGCGCGGGCAAGACCACCTTGTTCCGCATGATCACCAAGCAGGAAACGCCGGACAAAGGCAGCATCACCGTCGGCGAGAGCGTGCATCTCGGTTACGTCGATCAGTCGCGCGATTCACTCGATCCAACGAAGAACGTCTGGGAAGAAATTTCCGGCGGCAACGAACTCATTCTGCTGGGCAAGCGCGAGGTCAATTCGCGCGGCTACTGCTCGTCGTTCAATTTCAAGGGCGGCGACCAGCAGAAGAAGGTCGGCGCGCTGTCGGGCGGTGAACGCAACCGCGTGCATCTCGCCAAGATGCTGAAATCCGGCGCCAACGTCCTGCTGCTCGACGAACCGACCAACGACCTCGATGTCGACACGCTGCGCGCGCTGGAAGGCGCGCTTGAGGATTTCGCCGGCTGCGCCGTCATCATCAGCCATGATCGCTGGTTCCTCGATCGCATCGCGACGCACATCCTTGCCTTCGAAGGCGAGGCGCATGTCGAATGGTTCGAGGGCAATTTCCAGGACTACGAGAAGGACAAGATGCGTCGGCTCGGGCAGGATTCGATCGTTCCGCACCGCATGAAATACAAGAAGCTGACGCGGTAAGGGCGGCGTTTATTTCGCGCGTCCAGCGCGAAGTTCCACGGAGAAATCGGACAGGATGCTTGTTCATGGCCGTCGCGATCGCCGCGGTGAGGTGCCGCGCGTTGGTTGGATCGCGAGGCATAATGCTCTAGAACGCGGCGGCGCAACGATTGGAAACGGCTGCTATGCCTGACTGGAACGCCGAGCAATATCTCAAATTCGAGGGCGAACGGACAAGGCCGGCGCGCGATCTGCTGGCACAGGTGCCGAACACCGACGCGCGCAGGGTGATCGATCTTGGCTGCGGTCCCGGCAATTCCACCGAGCTTCTGATGCTGCGCTGGCCGGCGGCCACGATCACGGGGATCGACACGTCGGCCGCGATGCTGCGGCAGGCGCGGGAGCGACTGCCTAGCCAGATGTTCGTCGAGGCCAACATCTCGCATTATGCCGCCCCGGCCGACACCGACGTGCTGTTCGCCAACGCCGTCTTTCAATGGCTGCCGGACCATCTCAAACAGTTGAAGCGTTTGGTCACCGCGCTGAAGCCTGGCGGCACGCTCGCCGTGCAGATGCCTGACAATATGGACGAGCCGTCCCACGTGATGATGCGCGAGGTCGCGCATCGCGGGCCATGGCGCGAGGAACTGGCGGAGGCCGCGCGGGCGCGTGACATGCTGCCGAAACCCGGCATCTATTACGACGCGCTGCGGCCGTTATGCACGCGGCTGGAAATCTGGCACACGATCTACAATCACGCGCTGGATGACGCCGCCGGCATTGTCGAATGGGTCAAGGGCACCGGGCTGCGGCCGTTCATCGATCCGCTGGAAGCGCCGCAGCGCAAGGAATTTCTCGCCGATTATACGGCGCGCATCGCGGCCAGTTATGCGCCGCAGGCCGACGGCAAAGTGCTGCTGCGGTTTCCACGGCTGTTCATCGTGGCCGTGAAATGACACGCAGATGCGGTGAAACGCCGCTTCGTTTGGGCTCGACAGAATCGCACCGCGACCCCAACTGAAGGCTCCGCGGCGTCAGTGCCGTTTGCGTTCCCGAATTGAGCTTTCAGATATGTCCATGGCACCTGAGACGCCGCTGCCGCCGAAGGGGGCTGGCATGCGCCCGATTCCCGCGTTGATCTTCGGGTCGCGCTGGCTGCAACTGCCGCTTTATGTCGGCTTGATCGTCGCCCAATGCGTCTATGTGGTGCTGTTCCTGAAAGAACTCTGGCACCTGATCCTGCATTCGTTCGACTTCACCGAGCAGCAGATCATGCTGGTCGTGCTGGGCCTGATCGACGTGGTGATGATCTCCAACCTGCTGGTGATGGTGATCGTCGGCGGTTATGAGACCTTCGTGTCGCGCCTCAATCTGCGCGGTCATCCGGACGAGCCGGAATGGCTGAGCCACGTCAATGCCAGCGTGCTGAAGATCAAGCTCGCGATGGCGATCATCGGTATCTCGTCGATCCATTTGCTGCGAACCTTCATCGAGGCCGGCAACCTCGGCACCGGCGGCGGCCGCACGACGAACTACACCGAGGCCGGCGTGATGTGGCAGACCATCATCCACATCGTGTTCATCCTCTCGGCGGTCGGCATCGCTTATGTCGATAAGATCTCGAATGGCGGGCCGGCGCCGGGACAGGGCCGAAGCCATAAATCCAGCGGACACACCGACGCGGCGCATTGAGGCGAGGGCGTCAACCCGCCTTTTCAGCAAGCCACATTTTGATCAGCGACTGATAGGGAACGTCGCGTTTGTTGGCGGCAACCTTGATTTGTTCGAGCAAAGGTGTGGAATCGATTTTCATGGTCGCTACGTGCGGCATCGTCCAGAAGTAACAGCGCCGAGGTCATGAACACCTGCTCCGCTTCGATGCGGCTAACAGCTTGCTTTTCGGCGCTCGTTCCGCTGTTGCCGTCATCCCGTTCAAACCCGACGATCGATGAAGGTCAATCAGTGTATATGTCCAGAATATACAGCAACAGCATCAGCAGATTTCTGCAACGACAGATTTATTACGCAGCCACTCTAATCGCTGTGTCGATGGCGCTGGTTGTCTGTTCGCCGACATTTGTCCACGCCGCTCCGGATCCCGCCTTCACGCGTTTCGTCGCGTCGTTGTGGCCGGACGCGCAGGCCGCCGGCGCGTCACGCGCAACGTTCGAGACGCTGACCGCCGGGCTGGAGCCCGATTATAAATTGCCGGATTTGTTGCTGCCCGGGCGGCCCGCCACCGGCGCGCCGTCGCAGGCCGAATTCGTCCAGGTGCCCGCGGATTACCTGAAAGAAGCCAGCATCGCGCGGCTCGCCGCCGAGGGACAGAAGCTCGCGCAAAAATACAAGGCGCAGCTTGCCGCGATCGAGCAACGCTTTGGTGTGCCGCCGCCGATTCTGCTTGCGATCTGGGGACGCGAAACCGATTACGGCCGCTTCGCTCTGCCCTATGACGGCCTTCGGGTGCTGGCGACGCAGGCCTATGTCGGCCGCCGCAAAGAGCAATATCGCGGCGAATTCATCGCCGCGATGGGTCTGATCGAGCGCGGCGACGTCACGCGCCAGGATTTGCGGGTGTCGTGGGGCGGCGCGACCGGGTTGACGCAGTTCCTGCCGTCCGAACTGGCGAAACACGGCGTCGATTTCGATGGCGATGGCCGCGTCGACATCTGGAAATCCGTGCCGGACGCGCTGGCGTCCGCCGCGCGGCAACTCGCCAACAAAGGCTGGCAAAATGGCGTGCGCTGGGCCTACGAGGTTCGCGCGCCGGCGACCGGCGACTGCACGATGGGCGTCCCCGAGGTGACCAAGCCGATCGCGGACTGGATCCGCGCGGGTTACACGCCGGTTCGCGGGCAGACGCTATCCGCGACCGAACTCGCGCAGCCGGCATCCTTGTTGCAGCCGGAAGGCATTTACGGACCGGCGTTTCTGACGACGAAAAATTACTTCGTCATCAAGGAGTACAATTTCTCTGACTTGTACGTGCTGTTCGTCGGCCATCTCAGCGATCGCATCACCAGTCCGCAGCCCTTCGCCACGCCGTGGTCGGCGTCGTCGCAGATGAAGACGAAGGACGTCGAAGCGATGCAGCAACATCTCACGCGCATCGGCCTGTATGGCGACAAGATGGACGGCAAGGCCGGCATGAAAACGCGAGCCGCGCTCGGTGCGTATCAGAAGCAGGCGGGGCTCAAGGTCGATTGCTGGCCAAGCGACGCAGTGCTGCGCGCCATGAACGGCCGATAGTCTATTCCCGCGCGCCGACTTGTGCCTTGGCTTCGGTCAGCTCGTCGAGACGCGGGGCGGCGGACACGAACACGGCGCGACGGCCCGTCCGCCGCGCCTTACCGATCTCTTTGATCGAGACCACCTGCAAGGCCTCGCCCGGCATCAGTGGCTTGCTCGACCCTTTGTTCAGTCCAAGCCCTTTGGCTTTCGCCGCGTAATAATAGCCGCGTGCATAATACGACACCGCCTGATCGGCGTTGCCGTTCGCCGTGCGCCACGCTCCGGCGAGATATTTCACCGCGTAGGTCATGTTGGTGTTGGCGTCACGCAGGCCTTCGGCGGTGCCGGAATAGCCAAGACCGCGCGCGGTCGCGAGCTTGATCTGCATCAGCCCGATATTGCCTCTGCTGACGAGATGCGGGTTATATTTGCTTTCGCGGACGATGACGCGATGCACCAGCGATTCAGGCACGTCATTGGCCTTGGCGTGGGCGGCGACCATCATGTCGTAATCGGACCGCTTGCCGGGCGCGAATTTTTGCCTGGCGACGCGAGCCGGACCGGGCTCGTTCAGCGCAGCCGGCTCGGTCTTCACGCCGGAATCCGGAGTCGATTGGCTGGGGGCCTGCGCGGATGCGCCTTGGGGGACGACAATGACGGCGGTCA
>JAQGJY010000218.1 GCA_028290325.1 Tardiphaga sp. | reverse complement strand
AACTTCGCCGCGACGGCGCTGGTCAGGTCCGCGCGGTCGTAGATCGGCGCGAGATCGTCCTTGGTTTTCATGGTGACCACGGCGGTGCGGCGGCCGGACAGTAGCGAATGATAGACCCAACCTTCCGCGCCTTCGGAATCGCGCACGCGACGCCAGTTCTCGAACTCGGCGGTGATCTCGACCGGCAGGCCCGAGCGCGTATAGACCCAGGCGACGTCGTTGTCCTTGGTCGGACCGGCGCGAACGTTGACGTGGTCCGACTTCAAGCTGACATAACGCGGGATCGGCAGGCCGCTGGTCGAGGCCGGCAAGTCTTTCGCGGAAAATCCGTCACCCGCGGATACGCCCCACATCGCCGCCGCCATCAAAAGCGTCGAAATCACCCGCCCCAACATCATGTCGTCTCGCCCTTGCAACCAATCCAGATCGTCGCCGCCGCATCCCGTTCAATCGTTGCCAAGACGGCAAGACAGCGTCGCGACAGCTTTCAAGACAGGCTTCTTGTCTTGCCGCTGCCTTCTGCTAGAGAGGACGAAACCCCGGGACGCAGGCAGCGGCAGTTTCGAACAACCGGGTTAATGGGGACTGAACGCACCGCTCATTCCTCTCTGCAACGACCTGTCGTGAGCCATCCATGTCGATGAAGAAAAAGCCGCTCGTCGTCGTCACCCGCAAGCTGCCGGATTCGATCGAAACCCGGATGCGCGAGCTGTTCGACGCGCGCCTTAATCTCGACGACGTGCCGATGTCGCCCGAGCAACTCGCCGACGCGGTCCGCAGCGCCGATGTTCTGGTACCGACCGTTACCGACGAAATCACCGCCGAGATTCTCAATCAGCCGGACGGCCGGTTGAAGCTGATCGCCAATTTCGGCAACGGCGTCGATAACATCGACGTCGTCGCGGCCCATGCGCGTGGCATCACCGTCACCAATACGCCGAAGGTGTTGACCGAAGACACCGCCGACATGACCATGGCGCTGATCCTCGCGGTGCCGCGCCGGCTGATCGAGGGCGCGTCGATCATTACCGAGAACAAGGACTGGGCCGGCTGGTCGCCGACCTGGATGCTCGGTCACCGCATCGGCGGCAAACGACTCGGCATCATCGGCATGGGTCGCATCGGGCAGGCCGTGGCGCGCCGGGCCCGCGCCTTCGGACTGCAAATCCATTATCACAACCGCAAGCCGGTCGCGCCGCACATCGCCGACGAACTCGGCGCCACCTATTGGGATTCGCTCGATCAGATGCTGACCCGGATGGACATCATCTCGGTCAATTGCCCGCACACGCCGGCGACGTTTCATCTGTTGTCAGCGCGTCGGCTGAAGCTGATCCGCAAGGACGCTTATGTCGTCAACACCGCGCGCGGCGAGGTGATCGACGAGGACATGCTGACCAAGCTGATCGAAGCCGGCGACATCGCGGGCGCGGCGCTCGACGTGTTCGAGCACGAGCCGGCGGTCAATCCGAAGCTGGTGCGGCTGGCGAAGGCCGGCAAGGTGGTGTTGTTGCCCCATATGGGCTCGGCGACGATCGAAGGTCGCGTCGAAATGGGCGAAAAGGTCATCATCAATATCCGCACCTATCTCGACGCGCACAAACCGCCGGATCGCGTGCTTCCGAACATGCTGTAAGACAATTTTAGGCGCCCTGTTTTCAGAAATTTATTTCCGACGTTCGACTCTTTGACGCGTGGTCCACGCGATGACGGATATTTTTGGAGTTGTTTGATGGATACGAGCACCCCGTTGCTGGTGAGCCAGCGTGTTGTTCAGATTTCTTTGTTTGTCCTGTCCGCCATCGCGCTGTTTGGCGGCGCGCTGCAAATGTATCTCGGCCAACCGGATACCTCACCGCGGCTCGACAACGTCCATCGATTCATGGCGGGCATCTATTTCGGATGCGGGCTCATCGCATTTTTCGCGGCGATGACGGTCCGCCGCCAGAACACGCTGGTGCTTCTGATTGCTGTGAGCGTGTTCTTCGCCGGCTGCGGCCGGTTGATTTCGATCGGTCAGGTCGGTGTGCCCGAACCGCACGCCGTCTGGCTTGGTTATCTGGTGCCGGAATTGCTGCTGCCGATCGTCCTGGTGATCGCGCAGTTCATGACCAATCGCGCATCGCGCGCCTAGCCATTATCGATACGCGCTCAAATCCCTGATCGTCGGCGCCTCGCCATTCAATGGGTTGGTCGGGTCGCGCTGATAGCGCAACGTCTCAAACCGCATCGCGCGGGCGTCGATCATCAGGAGACGCCCGACCAGCCCCTCGCCAAAGCCGGTGATCTCGCGGATCGCTTCCAGCGCCATCATCGATCCGAGCATGCCGGCGAGCGCACCCATCACGCCGGCTTCTTGGCACGACGGCACCGTGCCGGGCGGCGGCGCTTCGGGAAACAGGCATCGATAGGTCGGGTTAAGCACGCCGGCGGCGTTGCGCTCATGCGCGCGGAGCGTGGTCAGCGATGCGTCAAACGTGCCGAGCGCGCCCGTGATAAGGGGCCTGCCGACAAGGTAACAGGCATCCGACACCAGGTAACGCGTGGCGAAATTGTCGGAGCCATCGAGCACCAGATCGTAATCGCCGATAATAGCCATCGCGTTCGACGCATCAAGCCGCGTCGCATGCGCATTGAAACCAACATGCGGGTTAAGCGCCTTGATCGTGTCCGATGCGCTGTCGGTTTTCAGGCGGCCGATATCGGATGTATCGTGGATGATCTGGCGTTGCAGGTTCGATAGCGACACACGATCGTCATCGACCACGCCGAGCGTGCCGACACCGGCGGCGGCGAGATACATCAATACCGGGGATCCCAGCCCGCCCGCGCCGATGACGAGCACGCGCGCCGCATTCAGCTTGGCCTGACCGGGGCCGCCGATCTCGCGCAGCACGATGTGGCGGGCATAACGTTCGAGTTCGTCGGCCGTAAGCATCACGTCGTTTGATCCTTGCCCATGATCGTGGCAGCGTGAACCGGGCCCTGCTGTCGCCGACACAAGCAGATGTGCTTCATTGCAGCGCGGTCAATGGCTATGAACCTCGATACGGGATTTGTCATGAGATCGATGCTTGCCGCAACTGTCGTGATGTTTGTCGCGGGACCGGTGGCCGCGCAGACCTCGGCGCCGGCTGTGCCGCCGGCCGCCGCACCTGCCGCAAAGCAAAAGCAGGCCGCGCCGGTCGCGCGGCCGCCGGCGCCGGCCGATGCCGCGGCGGTGGCGGAGCGAACCGCGTTGCAATCTGATCTGGTCTGGGCCGGTGACTATAACGGCGTGATCAGTGGCGAAGCCAACGAGCGCATGACCGCCTCGATTCGCGCATTTCAGAAAAACAACGGTGGCAAGATCACCGGCACGCTCAGCGCCCCGGAGCGCGCGCTGCTCGCCGATGCGGCGAAGAAGCAACAGGACAACGTCGGCTGGAAGATCGTGAGCGATATCGCAACCGGCGTGCGGCTCGGCGTGCCGCTCAAGCTGGTGCCGCAAATCTCCACCAATGCCGAGGGCACGCGCTGGGCGTCGACCACCGGCACGATCCAGATACAGGTCTCGCGCCGCAAGGATGCCGCCGCGACGATCGCCACGGTGGCCGAGCGCGAGAAGAAAGAGCCCGCCGGCCGCCGCATCGATTATGCAGCGGTGCGCCCGGACTTCTTCGTTGTGTCGGGCATGCAGGGCCTGAAGAAATTCTATGTGCGCGGCCAGATCAAGGACGGCGAGGTCAGATTGATGACGGTCCTTTACGACCAGGCGACCGAAGGCACCATGGAGCCGGTGGTGATCGCGATGTCATCCGCCTTCACGCCGTTTCCGGCCGGCGTACAGGCCGGCGTCCCGCCGCCGCGCAAGAACGTCGAATATGCGACCGGCGTGGTCGTCAGCGTGGATGGCGTCGTATTGACGGATCGTCTCATGGTCGACGGTTGCCAATCGATCGTCGTTCCCGGTTACGGCCATGCCGAGCGTTTCGCGGAGGACAGGCTGCACGATCTGGCGCTGCTGCGGCTGTATGGCGCGCGCGGCCTCGTGCCGATCGCGATCGGAGCCAAGCCCGCCGCGCCGTCGGTCGATATCGTTGGCATCGCCGATCCGCAAGATCAAAGCGGCGGCGCTGCGGTCAGTGTCGCCAAGGCGCAGATCGCACCGGCCGCCAGCGGCGATCCCAAATTGTCGCCGGCGCCGGGATCGGGATTGTCGGGAGCCGCCGCGCGCGACGGCAGCGGCCATTTCGCCGGCATCGCCCTGCTGAAGCCGGCCGTTGTCGCCGGTCCGGCATCGTCCGCCGCGCAGGCGGTGCTGGTGCCGTCAGACGTCGTCAGCGAGTTTCTGAAACACAACAGCGTTGCCGTCAGCGCGCTCAGCGGCGGCGACGCCACGGCGTCGGTCGTCCGCGTGATTTGCGTAACGAAGTAAATTGACGACGCCTCGGAGCGGCCACGACGACGTCACCGCTGGCATTTCGGGCACCAGAACGTCGATCTGCCGTTCTGCACGAAACGCTTGACGATGCCGGCGCAGCCGTCGGTCGAACAGGACTCGCCCTCGCGGTCATAGACCTGAAACGAATGTTGGAAATAGCCAAGCT
>JAQGJY010000214.1 GCA_028290325.1 Tardiphaga sp. | reverse complement strand
CAAAGCCATGATGGCCCCCGCCCCGGACGTCACGACAAAGCGGAAATATAGTGGAATGGTAGAAAGAGCACTATCCAATGCTCCGATCTGCCAAGCTGGCACAAGCGCAAGCGTATATGCCCACGCCAGTAACCAGAGCAAATCCGACCCGTTGAAATCGCGGGTCGAAATTGCGTCAGGAGTGATAAAAACCAAGAAAACTAGCAATGGAAAAAGCAGTGAGTAAATGACCAGTCGCTTCATAACGTGATCTCCCAAGACCACTTGGTCTCCCCGCGCAGGATTTCGTTTGAATTCGCGTTTCAGTCATCGCCGCGCGGCGCTTTCGCGCGTGGTCCTTCAGGTTGTCTTTACCGAAATCATCGCTGATAGGGGACGGCGCGGTGCCGGCCTTCGCGATATTGATCTGCGGTCTGACAGCAAATGCGACATTGGCCGGGAGCACAAGCGTTAGCTGTTTTCCGCCTGTAGGCTCTGGTTTGCCGATCGCAATCTGTGCAATAGGATTGCCCTGTCCCTGTACCGTGATGATCTGCGCCACCTCACAGATCCGCTTAGCCGGCGTCCCGACAATCTCGCACCGCACCACCCAGTCCCCAAAGCTTGCAGTGGTCCGCTCTGGGTTTGACCAGATCGGCGGGAAGTTGCGGCCCCATCCCTCAGCCACCTCGAACAGATCCAAGCAGCGCGCAAGAAACTGCGGCGATAAAATCAAACTTGGAACGGCGGTTTTTCCTCGCTCGATCGCGCGGCTCGAACCGCGATCCGGCTGCGGCGCTGCCGATCGCGCCGACGCGGCTCGCCGATTGAATGCAATGGCCTCGATCACGACCGCATCCTGTAAGTCAGCGCCAGCGCAATGCATGCGCGAATGGCATCAACCGGAAGCGACTGTTTTTCTTCAAAGATAACTGCCCGATTTTGACTGTAGCGAAACACACCCGGAAATTCCGATTTGAAGCTGTCAATCAGATTGGTCTGACAATGAAAATACATCGCGTAGTGCGAGGGCATCGATTTGAATATGTCGATCCGAATCAGCGACCCGCTCTTAGACGCCGACGTCAAATAAGCTGGCTCGCCCCATCGAAGAGTCTCTTCGATTTCACCTACGCCCTTCGTGCTCGCCGCGACGTCATAGATTAGTTCGCGAAGACCAAGCAGTCGCTTCCTCAGGCCAAGTGGATAGCTGGCGAATTTGGCGGCAACCGCGGCATTCTCAATTTTCGTCGTCATTTTAACATTCTCACGTCAACCCGGATGAAATCCGACGCAGTTAAATGATGAAATACAGCTTGCACGACGCATAAACGGCGTCACGGAGAGGGACGGCGCTCCTTCGTGCCTTAGGTCAGTCGCCGCGAATTAGTCAGGTGACCGCAGGCGGTAGCCAACGCCGGTTTCAGTCAAAACAAATTGCGGCCGCTCCGGATCGATCTCGATCTTTTGCCGAAGTTGCCGCACATACACCCGGAGGTACTGGGCGTCGGTCACCTCATCCCACAGCTCCTTGAGCAGGAATCGGTGAGTCAACACCTTGCCCGCGTGCTGAACGAGCACACGAAGCAGATCGTACTCTTTTGGCGACAGCTTGACGTCGTGGTCGCTGACCTTGACCAGGCGTCGCACCAGATCGACCGACAGTTTTCCGGTCCGGAAAATCGGCCGCTCGCCGTGCACCTGCAACTGATGCCGCAACGCCGCGCGCATCCTCGCGAGCAACTCGTCCATGCCGAATGGCTTGGTCAAGTAATCGTCGGCACCGAGGTCGAGCGCCTGAACCTTCCCGGCTTCATCGTCTCGGCTGGACAGCACCACGATCGGTACACCGTCATTGCGAGCCCGGATCATCTGCAGAAGGTCGTGCCCCTGGATGTCCGGCAGTCCCAAGTCGAGGATGATGACGTCCGGGTCCTGCGCCAGTAATTCCAGCGCCATCTTGCCGTTACTGGCTTCGAGGATGACGTAGCCCTGCGTAGTCAATCCCATGCGCAGCAGTTTGCGAATCGGCGGTTCGTCGTCGATGACCAAGACCTTGATGGCTGTCGCGTTCATGCGGCGGTGTCCAGGGCTTCGGTCGCGGGCGGAATCGGCAGGCGGATGGTCACTACAGCGCCGGACCGGTCAGGGCGGTTGATGGCCGAGATAGTGCCATTCATCGCCTCGACGAAACCTCGCGAAATCGCAAGACCGAGTCCGGTGCCTGCCCGCACATGATCGCCCTTCTGCGCGCGAAAGAACTTGTCGAAGATGTTCTCGAGGTCGCCCGGCGGAATTCCGACGCCCTCGTCGATGATCTGGAGCACAACGGAATCGCGGTCGCGCTGTGTCCTGATCGTGATGACTGTGTCCGGCGGCGCGTATTTCGCGGCGTTGTCCAACAGATTGAACAAGACCTGTTCGAACAGCACCGCGTCGAGCTGCAACATTGGCAAATCATGGACCAGTTCGAGTCTGACCGGATATCGCGTCAAGATCTTGGTGGCGCGACGCAGTGCGCTGCCGATGACCTCGCCGAGATCCTGCAGCGACG
The DNA here is from genome assembly GCA_028290325.1 of Tardiphaga sp. GTDB lineage: Bacteria > Pseudomonadota > Alphaproteobacteria > Rhizobiales > Xanthobacteraceae > Tardiphaga. The sequence continues at coordinate 2,650 of JAQGJY010000214.1, read as the reverse complement.
CGTTCGGCACAACGGCTCCGGATTCCAACTTGGTCATGTCAAGCAGATTGGCAATGAAACGGTTCAGCCGCTCCGATTCATCGATCACTGTGGTGACCAGCTCAAGCTTCTCAGCCTCGGTGAGATTTAGCGCGAGATCGCGAAGCGTGCTGGCGGCGCCGAGCACAGAAGCAAGCGGCGTCTTCAGGTCGTGCGAAATCGACGTCAGAAGCGCCGCGCGCAGGCGATCCGACTCGACGTTGCGCTGGGCACGGTCCATGTCCTCGACCAGTTGCACGCGCTCGATCGCGAGTGCGCTCTGGTCGACCAACGCGTCCAGCAGCCGCCGGTGATCCGGCGTCAGCAACGGGCCAGTGCGGTCATCGTCGATGCCGATTACGCCGATCGGCCCGCGTCCGGTTCGCATCGGCAGAAATAAGCGCTTTGCGCCCGGCAACGTGTCGGACCCACGGCCAGCAGGGCGATCGTTGCCCCAAGCCCAGTTAGCGGCGGCCAGATCGGCCTTGTCGAGTTCGTCCTCAGGTGGATAGCCGGCCTTGACGGTGATGACGTTCTGTTCCGGAAGAAGAAGCACAACGCGCACCTTCAGCATTAGCGCGATCTGGTAAGCGGTGGCCCACAACACGTCGTCGAGCTTAGCAGTCCCGGCAAGCTTGCGGCTGAAGGCGTAGAGCGATTCGGTCGTTCTGGCGCGACCGACCGCCGAAACTGACTGCGCGCGCACCCTGGCGCAGACGCTGGAGACCAGCACCGCCATCAGGGTGAAGAAAAATAATGCGGCGATATTCTTCGGGTCAGCGATGGTGAACGTCATCACCGGCGGCAGGAAGAAGAAATCATAGCACAGCGATGCCATCATGCTTGCCAGCATGGACGGCCACAGACCGAACCGGACGGCGACGCCAACCACAGCCGTCAGAAATACCAAATCGACGTTTTCGATGCCCAAGGCTGGCTGCACGAGAATGGCGATACCCAAGGCCGCAGCGACGATTGGGAACGGCCACGCATAGGGCCTGAGATCGACCGGTTCTGCACGATCGACCGCCTGTATCGCCTTCTTCGCAACGGGCTCAGCGACCAGCGCATCGCCCGCGATGACGTGCACGCTGATGTTTCCAGAACGCCGGACGAGGTCGTGCACCACGGAGCCGCGCAGCAGCTCGAACCACCACGATCGCTGCGCCTTGCCGATCACGATCTGAGTCACGTTATTGCCGTGGGCAAAGCCCAGCAGATCGTCAGCAATCCGCCGCCCATCTCCCGGGATCGTCAGGGCTTCGCCGCCAAGGGCTTCGGCCAGGCGCAAGGTGTCCGCGAGTCGATCGCGCTCGGCTTCGGTCAGCCGAAGGCTGCGGCGGGTCTCGATGCTGACGGCGGTCCAGGGTGCGTGAAGCCGGTCAGCAAGGCGCTTGGTGAAGCGAACGAGCCCTGCCGAGCGCGGATCGTCGCTGACGCACACCAGGATGCGCTCACCGACCGCCCAGGGGCCGGCAATCGCGTTGGCCTGCATGTGAGTCAGCAATTGCTCGTCGACGCGCTCAGCGGTCCGCCGGAGAGCCAGTTCGCGCAATGCCGTCAGGTTGCCGGGGGAAAAATAATGCTCCAGCGCGTGCTCGGCCTGCTCTGGCACATAGACCTTGCCTTCGCGGAGGCGCTGGATCAGATCGTCCGGGGTAAGGTCCATCAATTCGATGGCGTCGGCGCCGTCGAACACTGAATCCGGCACAGTCTCGCGCACCCGAACATGAGTGATCTGGGCGACCACGTCGTTGAGGCTTTCGATGTGCTGGATGTTGACGGCCGTGTAGACGTCAATGCCGTGGGACAGCAGTTCCGCGACGTCCAGGTAGCGTTTGGGGTGGCGGCTGCCCGGCGCGTTCGTGTGTGCCAGCTCGTCCACGAGGGCAATGGCGGGCCGACGCGCGATAATGGCGTCGATATCCATTTCCTCGAGGCCCTGCCCCCTATGGTCGAAACGGCGGCGCGGAATGACCTCAAGGCCACTCAGTAAAGCTTCGGTCTCGGCCCGACCGTGGGTCTCGACCACCCCCACCACCACATCGATGCCAGCTTTGCGCTTGGCGTGGGCGCTTTGAAGCATTTCGTAGGTCTTGCCGACACCCGGAGCGGCACCGACGAAAATCTTCAGCCGCCCGGCACGGTTATCCTCCCGCCGGGCCGCTTCAAGAAGCGCTTCCGGCGAGGGACGTTGTTCAGGATCGCGGCGCTGATTTGCCATGCAGCAGTCTAGTCTCCGTGCTTGCTGGCTAACAGCCTACTTCTTGGCGGCCGCGTCCAGCGCGAGGTTGAGCGCCAGCACGCTGACGCGGGGCTCGCCGAGCAATCCCGCAAAGCGGCCGCTTGTGTTCTCCGTCACCAACTGGCGAAGGCGATCCTCGGCAAGCTTCCGCGCTTTGGCAACGCGCGGCACCTGGAACAGCGCGGCTTCCGGCGAGATATTCGGATCCAGACCAGAGCCTGAGGTGGTGACGAGATCGACCGGCACCGCCATCGACGGGTTCTCCGCCTTCAGCTTCTCGACGTCCTCCTTGATGCGATCGTTCAGCGCCTTGCTGGTCGGGCCGAGGTTGGAGCCCATGGAATTCGCAGCGTTGTAAGGCTGCGGCACGGTCTTGGTGGCGTCCTT
>JAQGJY010000204.1 GCA_028290325.1 Tardiphaga sp. | reverse complement strand
TCAATGTGGCAGGGGACTTTCACATGCTCGTCGGCGTTCTGATCACGTTTCTCGTCGTCATCCTCGTTCTGTACCTGATCAACCTTTTGCCGCTCGACGGCCGCGCCAAGCAAATCGCGCGCGTGGTGGTGATCGTGATCGGTGTCATCTCGCTGCTGAAATACCTCGCGGTTTTCTAGCGCGCGTCACTCAGAACATGAAAAAGCCCCGGAAATCCGGGGCTTTTTTGTTTTTGTTCGATCGATCAGTTGGCCGCCTTGGCCTCGCGACGGCGCGCGGTGAGGACATATTCCGTGTAGCCGTTGGGCTGTTCGCGGCCCCTAAAAATAAGATCGCACGCCGCCTTGAAGGCAACGCCGTCGAACGATGGCGCCATCGGCTTGTAGATCGCGTCGCCGGCGTTCTGGCCATCCACGACAACGGCCATACGCTTCAGCGATTCCATCACTTGGGCTTCGCTCACGACGCCCTGATGTAGCCAGTTGGCCAAATGCTGCGCCGAAATCCGCAACGTCGCGCGGTCTTCCATCAGGCCGACGCCATGAATGTCGGGCACCTTGGAGCAGCCGACGCCCTGATCGATCCAGCGCACCACATAGCCGAGAATGCCTTGGCAGTTGTTGTCGATTTCCTGCTTCACATCGTCCGGCGCCCAGTTCGACTGTGACATCGGAATGGTCAGAATGTCCGAAAGCTTCGCGCGCGGCCCGCCTCTGCTCAATTCGTCCTGACGCGCCTTCACGTCGATCTGGTGATAGTGCAGCGCGTGCAACGTGGCGGCGGTTGGCGACGGCACCCACGCCGTGGTCGCGCCGGCCTGCGGATGCACGACCTTTTGCGTCAGCATGTCCGCCATCTTGTCCGGCGCGGCCCACATGCCCTTGCCGATCTGGGCGTGGCCGGGGAGACCGCAGATCAGGCCGTTATCGACGTTCCAGTCTTCATAGGCCTTGATCCAAGGTTGCGCCTTCATGTCGTTCTTGCGGATCATCGGGCCCGCTTCCATCGAGGTGTGGATCTCGTCGCCGGTACGATCGAGGAAGCCGGTGTTGATGAAGCAGATGCGCTTCGATGCGTTCTGAATGCAGGCCTTGAGGTTCACCGTGGTGCGGCGCTCCTCGTCCATGATGCCGACCTTCATCGTGTTTTCCGGCATCCCGAGCATCTTTTCCACGCGACCGAACAATTCACACGTCAGCGCGACCTCATCCGGGCCGTGCATCTTCGGCTTCACGATATAGACGGAGCCCTTGCGCGAATTCCTGATCGCGCCCTTGCCGTTGAGGTCGTGCAGCGCCAGCAAGCCCGTCACGGCGGCATCAAGCAGGCCTTCGGGGATTTCCGCCCCCTTGTCGTCCAGCACGGCGTCGGTGAACATATGATGGCCGACGTTACGCATCAGCATCAACGAGCGACCGTGCAGCTTCACCTCACCCTTGCCGTCCGGCGCGGTGTAGACGCGATCGGGGTTGAGCGCGCGGGTTTGGGATTTGCCGCCCTTGTCGAAGGTGTCTTTCAGCGTGCCGTTCATCAGGCCGAGCGTGTTGCGATAGACCAGCACCTTGTCTTCGGCATCCACCGCCGCGACGGAATCCTCCATGTCGAGAATGGTCGAGACGGCGGATTCGAGGATCATGTCGGCGACGCCGGCCGAGTCATCCTTGCCGATCGTGTTGCCGCGGTCGATCTTCACTTCGACATGCAGGCCGTTATTGACCAGCAGGATCGCCTCCGGCGCATCGACGCTGCCGCGATAGCCGGCGAACTGGTTCTCGTTCTTCAAGGCGGTGAAATTGTTGCTCTTCAGTTTGGCCGCCAACTTGCCGGCGATGACGCTGTAGGATGACACGTCGGTATGGCTGCCCGTGGCGAGCGGCGCGGCGGCATCGAGAAACGACTTCGCCTTGGCGATCACCTTCGCGCCGCGCGCGGTGTCGTAACCCTTGGCGGTTGTCGCGTCCTGCGGAATCGCGTCGGTGCCGTAGAACGCATCGTAGAGACTGCCCCAGCGCGCATTGGCGGCATTGAGCGCATAACGGGCGTTGGTCAGCGGCACCACCAGCTGCGGCCCACAGAGCTGGCCGATCTCTTCATCGACGTTCGCGGTCTCGACGGTTTTGGTCGCGGGCTCCGGCAGGAGATAGCCGATCTCCTTCAAAAACGCCGTGTAGGCGTTCATGTCGAAGGCCTTGCCTTTATTGGCCTTGTGCCAGTCGTCGATTTTGGTTTGCAACTGGTCGCGCACTTTCAGCAGTGCGATGTTTTTCGGAGCCAACTCGCGAACGATGGCGGCGACGCCCTGCCAGAATGCATCCGGCGTCAGGCCGGTGCCGGGCACGGCTTCCTTGGCGATGAAGTCGGCCAGTTCGGAAGCAATCTTCAATCCGTGGGCGTCGATATATGTCATGTCGTTAATCTCGCATAAGGCGGCGAAGCGCGAATGTCGGGGATGTGCGGCGCTGGGCCGCTCCGGGAGGCTCTTTTAGCGCGGAAGCAGGGCGGGTGAGAAGCCCCGCGGCGGACGGCTCAAAGCGCCGGCGGGCGAACCGCGACGGCGTCGTCTTCCCGGGCAAAGCGTTCGAGTCCGATTTTCAGCACGATGGTCACGAGCGCCACCAGCGTCAGCACGGTGGCGGCCGCAAAAGCGCCGGCGACGTTGTAGTCCTGATAGAGCAGTTCGATCTGCAACGGCAGCGTGGTGGTCTGACCGCGAATGTTGCCGGAT
>JAQGJY010000169.1 GCA_028290325.1 Tardiphaga sp. | reverse complement strand
GTCCGGCACGCAATGCTGCTGCGGCTCCTCGCAGAGTGTCAGGCCATCAATGCTGAGCCGCGTTTGCCATAGGCCTTAAGCAGGTCAAGGCGCGGACAGCGCGCTGGAGCCGGCGGCAATTTGCACGTCAGCCGGATCGCCATGGCAGCGGCGTCGCCCAATTTCAAATCAGGCGACATTGTCCCGCAGAAATCCAAATTAAGCGCATTCAGCTTGATCCAGCGCAATAAGCGATCCGCCATTTCAAGCGATCTTCATGCATCGAACAAATGCCCATATGGGGACAGAGATATCATGATGAACCGCCGAACATTGCTGCTCAGCGCAGCGCTTCTCACCGTCGCGATCGCCGCACCGGCTTATGCCGCGGACGAACCGAAGCTGCCGCGCCAGCACGTCGACCTGGTCGCGCCGCCCTTCGTGCATGCGCACGAACAAGCCACCAAGTCCGGGCCAAAGATCATGACATTCACGCTCACCATTGAAGAGAAGAATGTCGTCATAGACGCTGAAGGAACCACCTTCCATGCCATGACCTTCAACGGCTCGATGCCCGGCCCGCTGATGGTGGTGCATGAGGGCGACTACGTCGAACTCACGCTCGTCAATCCGGCAACCAACGCGATGCCGCATAACATCGACTTCCATTCCGCGACCGGCGCGCTCGGCGGCGCCGAACTCACACTGATCAACCCCGGCGAGCAGGTGGTGCTGCGTTGGAAGGCCACCCGCACCGGCACCTTCGTCTACCACTGCGCGCCTGGCGGACCGATGACTCCCTGGCACGTCGTGTCAGGGATGAACGGTGCGGTCATGGTGCTGCCCCGCGAAGGCCTGACGGACGGCAAGGGCAAGCCGCTGCACTACGACAAGGCTGTCTATATCGGCGAGCAGGACCTTTATTTGCCGAAGGACGAGAAGGGCAAATACAAAACCTACGAGTCCGCCGGCGAAGCCTACACCGACACCGTCGAAGTGATGCGGAAGCTGACGCCCACGCATGTCGTGTTCAATGGCAGGGTCGGCGCGCTGACCGGCAAGAACGCGCTGACTTCGAAGGTCGGGGAGACCGTCCTGATCGTCCACTCCCAAGCCAACCGTGACAGCCGTCCGCATCTGATCGGCGGACACGGCGACTACGTGTGGGAAACCGGCAAGTTCTCCAACGCCCCCCAAACCGGTCTCGAGACGTGGTTCATCCGCGGCGGATCCGCCGGCGCTGCGCTCTATACGTTCCTGCAGCCAGGCATCTACGCCTACGTCACGCATAACCTGATCGAAGCCGTCGAACTCGGCGCCACCGCCCACTTCAAGGTCGAAGGCAAGTGGAACGACGATTTGATGACACAGGTGTCGGCGCCTGCCGACATTCCAGCCGCGAAGACCAACTGACGACAGTGGCGCCGGCGTCCGCCGGTGCCATGGCCAAAAACCGGTACGGCCATGCTGATCGCGTTCAAACTTAAGTTGGCGCTGGCCTGCGCTGGCGGCTTTGCTGGCCCGTTCGTGATGGGGCCGCTGGTGATGGACAGTGGCCCGATCGACATCGCCTTGCGCGACCGGCATGCTCTGGTCGAACTGCATCGCGGATCGATCGGCTACCGCGTCAACGGCGACTTCACCCATGCAGGCAAGCAAGCCGCAGCGCCGCTGATCCGGCTGAGCCTCTCCGGGCCGCTCGCCGTCATGAAACATCAAGTCAGCTCGTCCGATTATCAGCGTTGTGTCGATGACGGCGCCTGCCGCGCGCTTGACCGTGGCGTGTTCGTTGCGCCCGACCGCCCGGCCGTCCAGGTCAGTTGGCACGACGCCACCGGCTATGCCGCCTGGCTGTCGCGCAAGACCGGCGAGGCGTGGCGCCTGCCGACCGACGAGGAATGGGCATTTGCCGCGGGCCACAAGTTCAAGGACGACGGCATCGTCATCGACGACAGCGATCCCTCGAAGCGCTGGATCGCCCGCTACGACCGCGAGGCCGACCGAGCTCCCTCGGATCCAGGCACTCGGCCGTTCGGCTTCTTCGGCGCCAACGAAAACGGCCTGCAGGATATCGGCGGCAACGTCTGGGAATGGACAACGACGTGCTTCGTCCGCCGCGTGCTCGACGACGCCGGTCGGGTTATTTCAGAGAGCCCGAACTGCGGCGTCCGCGTCGTCGAAGGCCAGCACCGCGCCTACGTCACCGACTTCATACGCGATGCCAAAGCTGGCGGCTGTGCCGTCGGGGTGCCGCCCGATAATCTCGGCTTCCGTTTGGCCGTTCAGCGCGGCAGATGGTCGAGCGTCCGCCACCTGGTCAGCGGCGCGGCGATCCGGCTGAAAGCCCTCATTAGCGGGTCCTACAGCCGCAGCGCCGAGAGGGGTTCGCACGCTTAGCTTAAAGTGACATCACCAAGTGTAATGCAGACGGGCGCTGCCGCTGTAAGTTTGCGAACCGTACGCTTGCTCGCTGTTGAACCAACCGCCGAGGGCTACGCCATTGGCAAAGCCGATTTCCGCGCCGGCTAATAGCAGAAGCGAGTCGCGAGCCGGTGCGGCTCCGACGACGATAAATTGCGAGCCCGGGAGCGATTGAAACGTTGCGATCGCGCTGGTGTTCGTGAACTCGTCGTGCGCCCAGGCAGCCCGCGTCCGCAGCGTAAGCCCTACTCCAGGGCCAAGCGGGATCATGCGTTCGAGCTTCCCGCCGAGTTCTGTACGGGTTGTGACAGTGGTCCGTGCCTCGTAGGCCAAAGCGAAGGCGGACGACCCGACGGAGGTTTCGCGATAAAATGGGGTGTAGAATGCTTGGATTTGCACAGCCGCATACGGCGTGATCCATCCGCGTCCTGGCAGTCCGATGATTTCAGGGGCCGCAATGCGATAGCCACCCTCAAGACGGCCCGCGAAGTTATTGGCCGAGTATGAGGCCAATAGATGATCCGGGCCGGCAAGCGGCACGTAGCGGTCGGTTGACACTCCATTCCAAGCGTAAGCAAGCGCGGCCGCGACATAGGCCGAATGGAAATTAGTGCGCCCATAAACCGCTGCCTGGAACATGTCGCTTCGGCCGACGGCGAGATTGTCTGTCAGGCCGAAGTTGGTGCCACCGCCTGCAAGCGCGAATCCCACGCGGGTGTCCGGCGTCAATCGAACGTCGAGTCCGGTCACCAAGCCGAACGCGCGAGACGACCTATCGTGACTTCCAATCGACACGTCGCCGAGAGCTTTGGTTTGTCCTCCATAGGCGGCTGCCCATACGTCCCAATACCTTGGACTTGAAGGCGTCACTGATACCGATGGAACCTTCGCGTATTTGGGGGGAGCGGTCGTCACAACACCGGGGCCGGTGCGATAGTCGTCGAACGGACTTAGAACCATCGAAAGAAACGAATTCATAGCCTGAGCGCCTGCGGGCGCGGCGGCGGTCGCAATCTCTCCTGACAGTTGCGAAAATCCTCTTGCCATATCAGACGGCGACAAAAAGCTGACGATGCTTTGAAACCCGCCGGGGAGCGTTCCGCCCGCGCTAACAAAACCGTCGAGAGCGCGTGCCACGGCGAACTGATTAGCGGAACTATCAGCAGGCAGCACCGTGGCCAACGGGACCCTCACCACTGTGGTGAGGATCGGCAACAAGACCGGGAGTGTCGTGCCGGGGGGCGTCGACGCTGATACGGTTGGCGCCGCTCCTGGCGTCGGCGTGACGGCGGGCGTCGGCGTGATGCCAGGCGTCGACACAACCGGCGTCGGCGTGACACCGGGGGTTGGCGTGACGACGGGCGTCGCTACAACCGGCGTCGGAACGGGGCAGACAGTGATTCTATTTGTATCCAGCGTGACCGCGCCATTGCGTGC
>JAQGJY010000137.1 GCA_028290325.1 Tardiphaga sp. | reverse complement strand
TCGAACATCTGGCGCAGGTCCGCGATGCCGTATTTCAGCATCGCGATGCGGTCGATCCCCATGCCCCAGGCGAAGCCCTGATAGACTTCGGGATCGATGTCGCAGGCGCGCAGCACGTTCGGGTGCACCATGCCGCAGCCGAGAATCTCCAGCCAGTCGGTGCCCTCGCCAAACCGAATCTCGTTCTTGTCGCGGCGACACTGGATATCGACTTCGAGCGACGGCTCCGTGAACGGAAAGAACGACGGCCGGAAGCGCATGTCGATGTGATCGACCTCGAAGAATGCCTTGCAGAATTCCGACAGGATCCATTTCAGGTGGCCGAGATGCGCGCTTTTGTCGATGACCAGGCCTTCGACCTGATGAAATTGCGGCGTATGGGTCGCGTCGGAATCGATGCGGTAGGTGCGCCCCGGACAGATGATGCGGATCGGCGGCTTCTGGCTCAGCATGGTGCGAACCTGCACCGGCGACGTATGCGTGCGGAGCAGCAGGCGTGAGCCGTCGTCCTTCGGATTGAAGAAGAACGTGTCGTGCATCTCGCGCGCCGGATGACCTTCCGGGAAATTCAGCTTGGTGAAGTTGTAATCGTCGGTCTCGATATCCGGACCTTCGGCGATGGCGAAGCCCATGTCGGCGAAGATCGTGTTGACCTCTTCGAACACCTGGCTGAGCGGATGAATCCGGCCCTGCTCCACCGGGCTTTCACGCAGCGGCAGCGTGACGTCGATGGTCTCGGCCTTGAGCCGCGCATCGAGCGCGGCAGTCTTCAAAAGATCGCGCCGCGCCGTCAAAGCCCGCGTGACGTTGTCCTTGGCGAGGTTGATCGCCGCGCCCTCGGTCTTGCGCTGCTCGGGCGACATCTTGCCGAGCGTCGATAGCAACGCGGAGATCGAGCCCTTCTTGCCCAGCGCCGCGACGCGCACCGCTTCCAGCGATGCCTCATCGGTCGCGTTTGCAATATCGGCGAGGACGGTAGCTTGAAGCGTGTCGAGTTCAGACATTTGCATCGCCAATCTAAAAACGGTCATGCCCGGACTTGATCCGGGCATCCATCTTGAGAAGAGCGATGGATCGCCGGGTCGTCGAGGCGCGAAGACGCGCCCCTTGCCCGGCGATGACGGCCCAGTGTGGTGTTAGGCAGCCGCTTTGGCGGGCTCGGCCGGCAGTGCGGCCTTGGCCTTCTCGGCGATCGCCTGGAACGCCGCCGGCTCGTGCACCGCGAGATCCGACAGCACCTTGCGATCGACTTCGATGCCAGACTTGGCAAGGCCGTTGATGAAGACGCTGTAGGTCATGCCGAGCGGACGAACCGCGGCATTGATACGCTGGATCCACAACGCGCGGAACGTGCGCTTCTTGCGCTTGCGATCCCGGAACGCATATTGCGCGGCCTTCTCGACCGCCGCCTTGGCGGTGCGGATCGTATTCTTGCGCCGGCCACGGAAACCCTTGGCGAGCTTGTAAACTTTCTTGTGCTTGGCGTGAGCCGTCACACCGCGTTTGACGCGAGCCATGACTGATCTCCTTTAAAGAGGACGTTGGAACAGAGCCGCGCGGGGCGGCGATACGAAACCGAGGCGATCAGGCGTTCGGCAAGAAAAACTTCTTGATGTTGTCGCCGTCGGTCTTGAACAGCACGCGGGTGCCGCGCAGCTGCCGGATCTGCTTCTTCGTCCGCTTGATCATGCCATGGCGCTTGCCGGCATGCGCCGCCATCACTTTGCCGGTGGCAGTCACTTTGAAGCGCTTTTTAGCGCCCGACTTGGTCTTCAGCTTGGGCATTTTGCTCTCCTTTGGCCATGCGCAGGATTCGCCCGAAGGCGCGCGCAGGCTTGAAATGCTCGTTAGAGCGTTGAAAGTGCTCGATTTAATCTCCTGACGGAGACGATCGGCACGGGTCATCGACACGGCAGCCCTTAATCAGCCGGGCGATGAAGATGCGGCTTATGGCAGAGCGATCACGAATTGGCAACGTTTAACGATGCTTAACCCTTTGCCGGTTTAAGCCAGACGAATTGAAACGTTTGCCGGAGCAGCCACGTATCCGGAATGTTGCACCGCCTCAGACGCGCCCAAAGACCCGCCGACCACAAGACCGACAGGCCGACCGATGACTCAGACCATATCCCACCGTAACGACGAGGCCCCGAGCCGTTCGACACCGCGCGCGATGACCATGAAATGGCTCGTCGTTCTGCTGGCTTTATCGGCCGCGACCATTCTCGACGGACTGTCGAACTCGGATGCGGCGAAGCCGGGCGATCGCCCGACCCCCGCGCAGGCCGCGATCACGCTGCCGTCCGAACGTTGCGGTCCAGGCTGCGCGATCATGGTGGCGTCGAGCCAATCGGGCGACGCCTTCATCGCGCCGGCGAAGTAATCAGGCCGCCTTGCGTGGCGACCGGCGCGACGGATCGCCGCCAGCATCAGGCACTCGCACCGCATGCTGGCTTGCAAAGACCGCGCTGCCAAAGAAAAAGGCCCGCCGGATCGGCGGGCCTCGATGATCGGGCCTTGATAAAAGAGCGTCGATGGTCGCGAACCGACGACCGGGTCGCGACAGTTCGCGCGAGCCAGCCAGTTAGCGCGGCGCGAGAACCATGACGACCTGACGGCCTTCGAAACGGGCGTCCTGTTCGACCTTGGCGATCTCGGCGACGTCGCTCTTGACCTTGTCGAGCAGCTTGGTGCCGATTTCCTGATGCGCCATTTCCCGGCCGCGATAGCGCAACGTGATCTTGACCTTGTCGCCTTCCTCGAAGAACCGCAGCATCGCCCGCATCTTCACGTCGTAATCGTGGTCGTCGATCATCGGCCGGAGCTTGATCTCCTTGATCTCGACGATCTTCTGTTTCTTGCGGGCTTCCGCCGCCTTCTTCTGCGCGGAGTATTTGAACTTGCCGTAGTCCATGATCTTGCAGACCGGCGGGTTCACGTTGGGCGAAATCTCGACGAGATCCATGCCGGCTTCCATGGCCATCTTGATCGCGGCGATCGTCTCGACATTGCCGTGATTCAGGCCTGTCTGATCGATCAGCTGGATTTCGTGGTTGCGGATTTCGTCATTGGTGCGCGGCCCGTCTTTGGTCGATGCGGGCGGGGCTCTGTTGGGACGGCGAATGGGTGTCTCTCCGATGTTGTTGCGTCAGGCTCGCAGTCTGCCGGAATAAGCTCCGGCCGGCAAGCGCGGTGCGAGGCAAACGCCGAAAGCCGCCGGTCCCGGGGCAATTCTGCCGAGGAAACGACGCCTGCGAGTTGAACGAAGATAAAGCGCCACGGCCGGTTCCGCAAGCGGTCTGCGTTGACTGCCGGGGTCGGCGCCGCCAAAACCGGACCATGACCGAGCGCTCGTCCGTAAATCCCGCCCCTGAATTCCTTGTCGTCGGCAGCGGCGACAGCGCCCGCCGCATCGCCGGGCGGGCCCGCCCGGGGGCCGCGCCCGGCTTGTTCTGGCTGTCCGGCTTCAACTCGGACATGGCCGGCAGCAAGGCCATCGCGCTCGACGCCTGGGCCGCCGAGCACGGCCGCGCCTGCGTCCGCTTCGATTATTCCGGCCATGGCCTCTCCGAGGGTGCGTTCGTGGACGGCACGATCAGCCGCTGGCTGGAGGAAAGCCTCGCGGTGTTCGAGCGCTTCGCCTCTGGCCCGCGAATCGTCGTCGGCTCGTCGATGGGCGGCTGGCTGGCGCTGTTGCTGGCGCGCGAGCTGAACAGGCGCGGCGTGGGGTTGGCGGCTCTGGTGCTGATCGCGCCCGCGCCGGACTTTACCGAGACGCTGATGTGGGCGGGCTTTCCGCCGGAGGTGAAAGCCCAGATCGAGACCGAGGGCGTCTGGCTGCGCCCGTCGGCTTACG
>JAQGJY010000110.1 GCA_028290325.1 Tardiphaga sp. | reverse complement strand
TGAATGGTCCAGACAGCGAAGTCATGCCGAACCGCGGCGTCTATCTTGATGTCGTGCCGAACGAACGGCTGGTTTTCACCGATGCGTTCACGCAAGCCTGGCTGCCGTCGCAGAAGGCTTTCATGGTCGGCACGATCGAGATGGCCGATGAGGACGGCAAGACGCGCTATACCGCGACCGTCCGCCATTGGAGCGCGGAGGATCGCGATGCGCACGAGAAGATGGGATTCTTTGTGGGCTGGGGTATCGCAACCGATCAACTCGAAGCGCTGGCACGAACGATTTAGTCCTCGTGCGAATTCAGCGGCGATCGTTTACAAGGCCGTCGTATGACAGCGACGCATCATGATCCGGACAATCCGTGCCAGCCTTGCGGGGCATGTTGCAGCTATTCGCGCAACTGGCCGCGCTTCACGATCGAGGACGATGCCGCGCTCGACCTGATCCCGGACAAGTTCGTCAATGAGCGGCTGTCGGGGATGCGCTGCGACGGCGAGCGCTGCTCGGCCTTGACGGGAGTGATCGGCGAAGCGACCGCTTGCGGTATTTACGAGATACGACCCGACGTGTGCCGGACCTGCCAGCCCGGCGATCCCGAATGCGCGATGGCGCGACGTAAGTTCGGACTGCCGGCGCTGCCGGCAACCTGAAACCGGGTGTCTTAGGCGACGACGGCGTGATCAGCGTCAGCGATAGCGGGCGCTTCGATCATCTCGTCCTCATCGTCGAGATCATCCTGCATCGGCTGAAATGTCTGCAGCGGCTTGGTCGACAGCGTGATCGGCTTGCGGTGACCGTAAGACGACGGCGCGGTGGGGCGCGCGGTCGTGGCCTCACGCGACAGCGCATACAGCGTCGAACCGACACGACCGCCGAGCTGGTAGAGATCGCGTTCGCTGCAGCTGGCCGCGATCGTCAGAGCCAGCGCATGCAAATGGTTGCGGCGATAACAGAACAGCGCCAGCATCGCGCGCACATCCGGCGTCACCGTCTCGACGAGACGCGGCAGACCGTTCTCATTCGCGCGATACATTTCGCCGAGCAGATCCTCGCGGACCGGGCAAAAATCATTTTCGAACGCTTCGCGGCTGGACGAACTGGATGGCATGGCTGGTTCTCCTCAGCCGCTAGAATGCGATGCAATATCCTAACGGAGAGTTAACCAATTCCGAGTTCCGCCCGGTTCCGTTGACGATTCGTCAACGCGAATCAGAACGGCGGTGCGCAAACATCGCGCCCGCCGCTTAATCCGTGAAAGTCGCAGCCGATCATGGCGGCCGCGTGGCCAAGGCGAGGTGAGGGCCACGACGCGGAAACGAAACGATCCTGAAACCCGATTGCAGGTTTTGCGCGTGAACGCCGCCGAGATTCGGCGCGACCCATGGACATCGCAACGGCGCACAGCGTCATACCCATGGAGCCTCACATGTTTCGCAAGATCGCACTCGGACTGATCGCAACCGCCGCTCTCGGCGTCGCGGCGCTCGCCCCCAATTCCGCTTCGGCGAGCGGATTGCATATCGGCATCGGCGGCGGCGGCTTTTACTCGGGATGGCATGGCCATCACAATGGTTTCGCAAGCCCGGCCTTTTATGTCGGCGGCATCGACAGCGGCTGCGTGCAGAAGCGTTACGTCGAAACCCGCCGCGGCCTGCGCGCGCGCTGGGTCAATGTCTGCAACTGATCTTTTAGGATTCGCTAAATACAAACCCGGCCGTGATGCGGCCGGGCTTTCCGTCAGTCGACGAATGTCGCGACGTCCGGCAATTTCGCGCGATTGGTGCGATAGCCGTTGGCCTTGTGCGCGCGATCGGCATAGCCGAACGAGATGCCGCAGACGATCTTGCGATCGTCGCCGAGGCCGAAATGCTGACGCACAATGTCGGAATGAAACGCCAACGCCGCTTGTGGCACGGTCGCGAGGCCGAGCGCCTGCGCGGCCAGCATGACGCTGGTGACATAGCCGCCGCAATCCACCGCGCCGTAAACGCCGAGCGCCTCGTCGGTGTGAATGATCGCGACATGCGGTGCGCCGAAGAAATTGAAATTCTCCATTGCCTGCTTGGCATAGGCGGCCTTGTCGCCCTTGGTGATGCCGAGCGTGTTGTAAAGCTGAAAGCCGCTTTCGCGGCGGCGCTCCAGATAGACGCCACGATACTCACGCGGAAACGGGAAGTCGCCGGCGTTCGGCCGCCCGCTCGCCGCCGCCGCCATCATCACGGCGCGAAACGCCTGAGTCGCTTCGCCTGATGTGATGTGCACTTGCCATGGCTGGCTGTTGCACCATGACGCGGTTTTCTGCGCGGCATCGAGCATGCGTTCGATCGTCGCGCGCGGCACCGGCTCGGGCGTAAAGCCGCGACAGGAGAAACGATCCGCGAGCAGATGTTCGAGGACGTCGATGTCGGGAGTGGATGTCGTGGTCATGTCTTGTCCTCGGTGTCTCTTGTCGCGGTCGCGTCGCGGCATGCGGCGACGCCGAGCCGAGACCGTTATAGATTCGCCTTGTTGCGGCCGGCTCAGCGCGGCGCTTACCGTCCCTTGGTCGCGATCTTGTTGAACGGCACGTTTTTATCGACGCGAATGTCGCCCGGCAGACCGAGCACGCGCTCGGCGATGATGTTGCGAAGAATCTCATCCGTGCCGCCGGCGATCCGCATCGATGGCGAACTCAGCAACAGCGCCTGAAACTCGCCGCCCGCCGCGGCATCCTCGCCGCTGAGCAGACCGGCCGCGCCCTGCAGATCCATCGCGAAGGTCGCGATGTCCTGCATCATCATGCCGGACACGAGCTTACCGATCGAGTTTTCCGGCCCTGGCCGCTCGCCCTTCGACAGCGCCGAGATCGACCGATAGCTCGTATAGGTGAGGCCCGAATTCTTCACGGCCCAGCTCGCGAGTTTCGACCGGACGTCGGGATTGTCGATCGCGACCCCGTCGTCGAGCATCAGATTCGAACAGAACTCGAACAACTCGGGAAAGCCCGTCGCGACCCGCGCGCCGATCGACATGCGCTCGTTCATCAGCGTCGTCAGCGACACGTTCCATCCGTCATTGACCGCGCCAAGCCGCTGTGAATCCGGAATGCGAACGTTGGTGAAGAATACCTCGTTGAATTCCTGCATGCCGTTAGCCTGCTTGATCGGCTTCACCTCGACGCCCTCGCTCTTCATGTCGAGGAAGAACATGGTGAGCCCCTTGTGCTTGGCCACGTTGGGATCGGTCCGCGTGATGAGAATGCCGTAATCCGAATAATGCGCGCCGGAGGTCCAGATCTTCTGGCCGTTGATGATCCAGTCGTCGCCGTCTTTCTCCGCGCGGGTGCGCAACCCCGCGACGTCGGAGCCGCCGGCCGGCTCGGAAAACAACTGGCACCAGACTTTCTCGCCGGACGCCAGCGGCGGCAGATAGGTCTGCTTCAACGCTTCGGACGCATAGGCCATCACGGTCGGCCCGCACATGCCCTGACCGATCGCGAAGGGCCGCGAGAGCTTGTCATAGACGCCCTCTTCTTGCTGCCAGATCACCCGCTCGATCGGCGTGGCGCCACGGCCGCCATACTCTTTCGGCCAATGCAGGCAGGCCCAGCCGCCCTCGGCCTTTTTCTTCTGCCAGGCTTTCGATTCAGCAAGCTTGCCGTCGCGCGTCGCACCCGGCTTCGGATTGGTCAGTTCATCTTCGAGATGCTTGGGCGCGTTGGCCGCGATCCACGCGCGCGCGACTTTGCGGAACTCGGCTTCCTGCGGGGTGTCATCGAAGTTCATCGGGTGGTCTCCGGTTTGATCGTGTCGCGGACGCGGGGCAGCGCACTTGCGCTGCTCCGCGGAGCCGGGACCGTTACAAATGCTGCCTCGTTACGGCCCCGGATCGGCGATGCTGCACGTCGCGCAGCATCTGGTCCGGGGCACGTGGACTCAAGCCCGTCCCTTGGTCGGGATCTTGTTGAACGGCACGTCCTTGTCGACGCGAATGTCGCCGGGCAAGCCGAGCACGCGCTCCGCGATGATGTTTCGCAAAATCTCGTCGGTGCCGCCTTCGACGCGGGTCGCGGGCGAGCGCAACAGCATCGCCTGAAATTTCCCGCCGGCGTCGGCATCGTCCGCTCCGCTCATCACGCCGGCCGCGCCTTGCAGATCGATCGCGTAAGTCGCGACGTCCTGGATCATCGATCCCGCGACGAGCTTGCCGATCGAATTTTCCGGACCGGGACGTTCGCCTTTCGACAAGGCCGAGATGGCGCGGAAGCTGGTGTATTTCAAACCACTGGCGCGCACCGCCCAATTCGCCAACTTGGAGCGCACGGCGGCGTTGTCGATCGCCGGACCATCGTCCAGAATCAGCGTGTTGGCGAACTCGAACAGCTCCGGAAAACCGGTCGCGACATTGGCGCCGATCGACATGCGCTCGTTCATCAACGTGGTAAGCGAGACGTTCCAGCCATCACCGACCGCGCCGAGGCGCTGCGCATCGGGAATCCGCACGTCGGTGAAATAGACCTCGTTGAATTCCGACTGGCCATTGGCCTGCTTGATCGGCTTGATCTCGACGCCGGGGCTCTTCATGTCGAGGAAGAACATGGTGAGACCCTTGTGCTTCGGCACGGTCGGATCGGTACGCGTGATGAGGATGCCGTAGTCGGAATAATGCGCGCCGGAGGTCCAGATTTTCTGGCCGTTGATGATCCAATCGTCGCCGTCCTTCTCCGCGCGAGTGCGCAGGCCCGCGACGTCGGATCCCCCAGCCGGTTCAGAAAACAACTGACACCAGACGTTTTCGCCGGACGCGAGCGGCGGCAGAAAGTGCCGCTTCTGGTCCTCGCTGGCGAAGGCCATCATGGTCGGGCCGCACATGCCCTGCCCGATGATGAACAGCGCGCCGAGCTTGCCGAACACGCCCTCTTCCTGCTGCCAGATCACGCGCTCGATCGGCGTCGCGCCGCGCCCGCCATAATCCTTCGGCCAATGCGGCACGGCCCAGCCGGCATCCGCCTTCTTCTTCTGCCATGCTTTAGCGACTTCTAAGATATTCGCGCCCTTGAGCTGGACGCGCCCGAGCGATGCCTTGCGAAGGTCGTCTTCATATTGCTTCGGGGCGTTGGCGGCGATCCATTCGCGGGCCTGCGCGCGAAACGCGGCTTCCTGCGGGGTGTCATCAAAGTTCATATCACTATCTCCTACAGAAACGCGCTGGTGTTCTGCGTCCCCTCTCCCGTTGTGGGAGAGGTGGACCGGACGAACGTCCGGGCCGGGTGGGGTTATGGTCAAGCGTGAAGGTTACCCCTCACCCGCCTTGGATTCGCTCAGGCACCCTGTCGCGCCACGCGATGCGAGAGCATCGCTCGACGAGAGGGGAAGAAAGAAGTTCTCAAGCCGCGTTTTTCTTGCGCATGCGCTCGATCAATTGATCCTCCCAATAGGACAGCGAGCCGAGTGACAGCGCCAACGCGTTGGAGCGGCGGTAATACATGTGGCAATCGAACTCCCAGGTGAAGCCCATGCCGCCATGCACCTGAATGTTGTTCTTCGAACAATGCTGGAACGCCTGCGTCGCGCTGATGCGCGCGCTGGCGGCGGCCTCCGGCAATTCCGATGCATTGGTCGAGAGCGCCCACGCGCCGTAATAGCAATTCGACCGCGCCAGAGTGGCCGAGACATACATGTCCGCGAGCATATGCTTGACCGCCTGGAACGAACCGATCTGGCGGCCGAAGGCAATGCGGTCGAGCGCGTAATCGCGACCCATCTCCAGCGCGCGATCCGATCCGCCGACCTGCTCGAACGCCACCAGCACGGCGGCGCGGTCGAGCACCTGAGACAGAATGCTCCAGCCGTCCGCGGCCGCGCCAAGCGGTTCGGCCTTCGCGCCCTTGAACGTGATCTCGGCCTGATTGCGCGACGGATCGACCGAGGTCAGCGCCTTGCGCGTGACGCCGCCATCCATGAGATCGACGATGAACAATGCGATATCGCTGTCGCGGCCAGTTGAGGCGGTGCGCGCCGCGACGATCGCGAAATCGGCGATCTCACCATCCGGCACCGGCTTCTTGGTGCCATCGAGCGTATTGTTGTTGGCCACCAGCTTGATCGATTTCGGTGTCGGATTGCCCGAGCCCTCGAACAAAGCCAGCGTGCCGATGGCTTCGCCGGATGCGATCTTCGGCAGCCACTTTTGTTTTTGCGCCTCGGTGCCGGCGAGCATCAGCGCCTCGGCGGCGAGATAAACGGTGGACGAAAACGGCACCGGCGCCAGCGCGCGGCCCATCTCCTCGGCAACAACGCAGAGTTCGAGATGGCCCGCGCCGGTGCCGCCGAACTCTTCGGGGATCGCGACGCCGATGAAGCCCATCTCGGCAAGGCCCTTCCACAGCTCCTTGTCATAGAGTGCCTTGCCGTCGAGCACTTGACGCACGGCCTTTGGCGGGCATTTCGACGCGAGGAATTTCCGCGCTTCGTCGCGCAGTTGCTTCTGGTCATCGGAGAAATCGAAGTTCATGGGGTTTGCCCTTTTTCAGAATTTTGATTTTGAGTCGATGCGTTAAAGTTGGTCATTGCGAGCAAAGCGAAGCATGCCAGCGCGGAGAGAACGGGATTGCTTCGTCGCATCGTTCCTCGAAGGCGCGGAACGACGCTTCGTCGCAACGACGCTCACTCACTGCACCACAATCACGCCGTCGCCCGGCGGCTCGGCATACAGCCGCGCGACGAGATCGGCGCGGCGGTCGAGACCCGCGCGCTGGTTGATATAGCCCTTGTCGGTCAGCTCGTTGCCGTCGATCGACGCCGGCTCGACCATCAGCAGCGCCCGCGCGATCCGCATCGACGAGACATTGTTCGACGCCTGATTATGCGCCTCAAGCCCGG
>JAQGJY010000108.1 GCA_028290325.1 Tardiphaga sp. | reverse complement strand
GCCGTTCATCGCCGCGCGAATTTTGCCGTCGCCGGGGCCGGCGGCCGCTTTGTCGGGCGCGGCGCGGGTCAGGTCGCGGGCGTGATGGGTCATTCCGTCATGCAGAAAATACAGCTCATCACCGTCGCGCGCGAAACGGACGTTGCGCATCAGGCCGTCGCGGCGAAACCGCACCATCGTGGCGTCGCGCGCGTCGATGGTGAAGCGCGCCTCGCTGCCTGCGGACGTCGCGATGTAATCGCCGTCGCGATCGCGGATGATCTCGACCTCCGCGATGGTGTCGCCGAATGCGATCCGCAGCGGCAGCGGAAATGTCGCCGCCAGCGAGCGGCCGCTGCGCCAGAGCGGCGCGTGGCGGTCGCTGACGTACAGCAGCAAAGCGGCGAGGGCGGCGTCATTGCGTCCCGCCGGCACCAGCGCCTCGCGATTGCGCGCGATGAATGCCGTCGTGGCGTCGCCCGCCGCAAACACGGCGTGGCGCAGACATGACGCGAGAAACGCCTGGTTGGTGGTGACACCGAGCGCCGCGGTGGTGTCCAGACCGCGCAGCAATTGCAGCCGCGCCGCCTCGCGATCCGGCCCGTAAGCGATGATCTTGGCGATCATCGAATCGTAGTACGGCGGAATCTCGCTGCCGTCGTCCAGCGCATGTTCGACGCGCAGGCCGCGCGGCATCTGCCACAACGCCATGCGGCCGGATTGCGGCATGAAATCGCGCGTCGCATCCTCGGCGCAGAGCCGCACCTCGATGGCGTGGCCGTTGAAACGCACCTCGTCCTGCGTCAGCGGCAGCGGCTCGCCGGCCGCGATCCGCAATTGCAGCTCGACGAGATCGAGCCCGGTGATCGCTTCCGTCACCGGATGCTCGACCTGCAAGCGCGTGTTCATTTCCATGAAGTAGAAATCGCCGTCGCGATCGAGCAGGAATTCCAGCGTGCCGGCGCCTTCGTAGTCGATCGCCTGGATCGCGGCGACCGATATCGCGCCCATCGTCGCGCGCAATGCCGGCGAGATGGCCGGCGAGGGCGCTTCCTCGATCAGCTTCTGATGTCGGCGCTGCACCGAGCAATCGCGCTCGCCGAGATGGATCGCGTGTCCGTAGCGATCGCCCATCACCTGAATCTCGATATGACGCGGATCCGCGATCGCGCGTTCCAAAATCACGGTGCCGTCGCCGAACGCGCTGTGCGCCTCGGAGCGCGCGTTGCGCAGCAGATCGGGAAACGACGTGGCATCGGCCGCGAGCCGCATGCCGCGGCCGCCGCCGCCGGCGACGGCCTTGATCATCACCGGGAAACCGATCCGCGTCGCCTCGGCGAGCATGACGGCGCCGCTCTGGTCCGCGCCCTGATAGCCGGGCACGCAGGGCACGCCGGCCTTCCGCATGATGTCTTTCGCGCCGGCCTTGTGGCCCATCGCGGTGATCGCTTCCGGCGACGGGCCGATGAACACCAGCCCGGCGTCGCGACAGGCGGCGGCGAAGGCAGCGTTCTCCGCGAGAAAGCCGTAACCCGGATGCACGGCATCCGCGCCGCTTTGTTTGGCGGCGGCGATGATCGCATCGATCCGCAGGTAGGACTGCGCGGGCAGCGCGCCGCCGATGCAGACCGCTTCGTCGGCCTCGCGAACATGCCGCGCGTTTGCGTCGGCCTCGGAATAGACGGCGACGACGGTGTAGCCCATCCGGCGCGCGGTCCGCATCACGCGCAGGGCGATCTCGCCGCGATTGGCGATCAGGATTTTCGTGAACGGGGTTTTTGTCATGGCTGTGTTCTTGGTGGTGTTCTTGGGGGGCGTCATGGTCGGGCCACCGAGAACTGCATGGGTTGCGGCGTGCGCGCCTCGGCCTCGCGGCAGATCGCCAGCGTCTGAGCCAGGACGGCGCGGGTGTCGCGCGGATCGATCACACCGTCGTCGAGCACCCGCGCGGAGGTCGCGAACACATCCATCTGGCTGTCGAACACCTGGGTGATGCCGGCCTTCATCTTGTCGAGTTGCGCGCGATCGACGGTTTGCCCCTTACGCGCCGCGCCGGCCTCGGCGACGATCGCCATCGTCTCGGCGGCCTGCTCGCCGCCCATCACGGCGGTCTTGGCGTTCGGCCACGAGAAGCAGAAGCGCGGATGGAAGCCGCGTCCGCACATGCCGTAATTGCCGGCGCCGAACGACGCGCCGCAATACAGCGTGATCTGCGGCACGGTCGCGGAGGTCACGGCCTGAATCATCTTCGAGCCGTGCTTGATCATGCCGGCTTCCTCATAGGCCTTGCCGACCATGTAGCCGGTGGTGTTGTTGAGATAGAGGATCGGCGTCCGCGACTGGCAGCACGCCTGAATGAAATGCGTCGCCTTGTTGGCGCCGGCCGGATCGAGCGGGCCGTTATTGGTGATGATTCCGACGGCATGGCCTTCGATCCGGGCATGGCCGCAGAGGGTGGCAATGCCGTAATTGACGCCGAATTCCGTGAAATCCGAATCGTCAACGATGCGCGCGATCACCTGCCGCATGTCGACCGGGCGCTTGTGATCCATCGGCATCACGCCGAGCAGTTCCTCGGCAGCGTAACGCGGCGGCCTGGCGTCGTTGTTTATATCGGCCGGTCGATCCCGATCGACACGATCCCAAGTCAGATTTGCCATGATGTCGCGCGCGATCCGCAGCGCGTCGCGGTCGTCTTCGGCGAGGTAGTCGCCGAGGCCCGACACGCTGGTATGCATCTCGGCGCCGCCGAGCTCTTCCTCGGTCGCGATCTCGCCGGTCGCGGCTTTCAGCAGCGGCGGTCCGGCGAGAAACGCGCGGGTGCGGCCGCGCACCATGACGATATAGTCGGATAGCCCGGTCTGATAGGCGCCGCCAGCGGTGGACGAACCATGCGTCACGGTGACGACGGGCAGGCCCGCCGCCGACAGCCGCGCCAGATTCCGGAAGATGTTGCCGCCGCGCACGAAATCCTCGACGCGATATTTCAGCAGATTGGCGCCGGCGCTCTCGACGAGCTGCACATAAGGCAGCTTGTTCTCCAGCGCGATCTCCTGCGCGCGGATGGTCTTGTCCAAGCCATAAGGCTGCAGCGCGCCGGCATCAATGCCGGAATCGTTCGCGCTCACCAGGCAGCGAATGCCGGCGACGAACCCGATGCCGGCGACGAGGCCGCCGCCGGGCACGCTCTTGTCGGCGTCGGCGACGTCGAACATGTAGCCGGTCAGCGTCGAGAGTTCGAGAAACGGGGTGCCGGGATCAAGCACCAGCGCGACGCGCTCGCGCGGCAGCAATTGGCCGCGCTTGTGGAAGCGGTCCTTCGCCTTGGCCGAGGCCGCGCGGGTGCGCTCTTCCAGCGCGCGCAGCCGGCCGATCAGCGCCAGCATGCCGTCGCGATTGGCTTTGAAGGCCTCGCTGGAGGGCGAGATGGTGGAGTCAATGATGGACATAGCGTGCGATCGTTCCTTCAAGCGGTGGCGGTAAACCCGGCCGATGGTTCGAAGGCCGCCGGAAGAGCGCGGTCACCTCAGGATGGCGCCGCGCGCGTGGCTCGCCCGAAATCGGCGTCACGCACCCGCCTTGGCGAAGTGCTCGGAGAACTGCTGGCGCAACTCGACCTTGCGCAGCTTGCCGGTCGCGGTCATCGGCATCGCGTCGAGGATCGTCACCAGCTTCGGTACCTGGAAGCCGCCCAGCGACTTGCGGCAATGCGCGATGATGTCGGTGGGATCGGCGCTGACACCGGGTTTCAACGTCACGAAGGCCGACACCGCCTCGCCCCATTCCGGATGCGGCAGGCCGACCACGGCGGCGTTCAGCACACCTGGAAAAGCCAGCAGCGTCTCCTCGATCTTCACCGAGGCGACGTTCTCGCCGCCGGATTTGATCATGTCTTTCTTGCGGTCGAGAAACAGTACCTCGCCGTGGGCGTCGATCAGCGCGAGATCGCCGGTATGGTGCCAGCCGTGTTTGCGCGCGGCCTCGGTGGCGGCGGGGTCCTTGTAATAGCCCATCATCACGTTGGGGCCGCGATGCACCAGTTCGCCGATCTCGCCGCGCGGCAGCAATCTGCCGTCGTCGTCCATGATCGCGGTGTCATTGACCATCAGTGACTCGCCCCAGTAATTGCCGAAGCGCAGCAATTGCCGGTCCGGTTGCGACATCGTCGTCGCCGGATACATTTCGGTCTGGCCCGACGTGAGCACGAAGTTCGGGCACATCTCGGTGATGCCGCGCTCGAGCAACGGCCTGCTCATCGGCGCCATGGTGTAGATGCAGGTCCGCAGCCCGGACAGATCGTAGGCGCCGCGGCGCGGATGATCGAGGATTGCCTGATACATCAGGCCGAGGCCGACAAAGATGGTCAGCCTGTCGCGCTTGATCGCGTCGAGGCAGGCGATCGGATCGAAGCCGCGCATCAGCGACATGCGGCCGCCGACCGCGAGGAAGCTCAGCAGCAGCACGTGGCCGGCGCAGTGGAACAGTGGAAACTGCCCGGTGATGCCGTCGTTGCGCGACAGTCCCATCTCGACGCAATTGCTCATCACCGCCATGACGACCGCGAGATGGCAATGCATCGCGCCCTTCGGCCGCGACGTGGTGCCCGACGTGTAGATGATCATCGCCAGATCGCGATCGTTGATGGTGATTTCCGGCTCGATATCGGAATGGCCGTCGATCAGCGCGTTGAACTGGTCGAGGCCGAGGCTCGAAGCCTTGCCGGTGAGATCGACCGCGATCAGATCGATCTTGCGTTCGTCGAGGGCAGCGCGGCGTTCCGGTTGCGCGTAGAGCATGTCGTCGATCAGCGCGAACCTCACCTCGGCGTGGTCGAGGATATAGGCCATATCCGCCGCGCCGAGCATGGTGTTGACGGGCACCCAGATCAGACCAGCGCGGTGAATGCCGAACAACGCCTTCACCATCTCGACGGAGTTGTTGCAGATCGTCGAGATTTTATCGCCGGGCTTGAGGCCGCGCGAGATCAGGTAATTGGCGAAGCGGTTGGCGTCGCGCTCGATCTCCGCATAGCTGACCTTGCGGTCGCCATCGGTGACCGCGATGCGATCGGCGAAACGTTTCGCGGCGCGGCGCAGGATGTCGCCGATCGCCACCCGGCCGATATCGCCGGGGCCGGTGACGCCGCCGGTGGCTGTGAGATTGGTCATGTCGAAGCCTCCCTTTCATAGCAGCCGTCATTGCGAGAAGCGAAGCCCTCGCTTGCGAGGGCTGATGCCACGCAGCAAATCAGTCGTGCTTGCCGCGTCAGCAGGACTGGATTGCCGCGCCGGCAGATCGTCGGCCAGTCGCCGAGGGCCTGTCGGCTCGCAACGACGAACTAATGCAAGCCCAAAATCACCCGCGCTTCCGCCGGGCTGGCGATCGCGCGCCCGGCCTGTCGCGCGTAGGACGCCATCGTCTCGATCAGCGGCCCGTTCGACGTCACCTTGCTGCCGTCCGGCTTGTAGAAGGTGTCTTCCAGCCCGGTGCGGAGATGGCCGCCCATCTCGGCGCAGCGCAGATGCAGCGGCCAGATTTCGGCGCGGCCGATCGCGGTGACCGACCAGTTGGCGTTGGCGTGTTTCAGCTTCAGCAGGATCGGTAACAGCTCGGGATCGGCCGGCATGCCGGAGGCGACGCCCATCACGAAGTTATATTGCAGCGGGCCGTCATACATGCCGGTTTGCGCGTACATGCCGACGCAGCGCACGATACCGACATCGAAGCTCTCGAATTCCGGCAGCGTGTTCGACGCCTTCATGACGTCGAGATAGTCCTGAATTTTCGGCACGGCGTTGTCGAACAGCATCGGCGGCCACGCCCATGTGTTGTCGGATTTGACCTTCAGATAATTCAGCGAGCCGGCATTGCAGGCGGCGATTTCCGGCCTGGTCTGGCGCACGCAATCGAGCGGGCCCTGATAATCCGGGCCGGATTGTCCGGTGGTGTGATTGATGAGCACGCCGGGGCAGGCCTCGCGGATCGCCTGCTGAATTTCCTTTGAGATACTGACGTCCCAGGACGGCAGATGGCCCTTGTCGGGCTCCTGCTGCCGCAGATGGATATGCATGACCGAGGCGCCGGCATTGAACGCGGCCTTGGCCTCGCGCGCCATCTGCTCCGGCGTGACCGGGACGTTGTGCTGTTTGGGATCGGTGAGCACGCCGTTCAGCGAGCAGGTGATGATGGCTTTGTCGCTCATGTGGCCTCGTTGGTGCGGTGGTCGCGTCGCGATGCGGATCGTGGTGGTGATGTCACGTCGGGCCGACGATCTGCGTCGCGACCGGCAACAGGCCGAGTTCGCGCGTCACCTTGGTGGTGGCCGCCGCGTCGCCCTCGAACGTGACGCGGACAAAAAGCCCGCGATCGGGATCGGTGATCGCCTGCGCGGTGAAGGCGCTGGACGCCGCATGCGCGGACAACACCTGCCGCACCGCCTGCTCGGCGGCGATCTCGCGCAACCGCGGCTTGAAAATCTTGCCGACCGGCGTCAGCGGAATTTCACCGACAATCTCGATCGCTTTCGGCCGCGCGGTGGAGTCCGCGACACGCTCGTTCATGAAATCGGCCAATGCCGCGGCGTCGATCGACGCGCCCGGCGTGGCCGAGACGAACAGCATCGGCACCTCGCCCGAATAGGAATCCGGACGGCCGACGGCGGCGGCGAGCGAGACGCCGGGAAACTGCATCGCGATGTCCTCGATCATCGCGGGATCGATATTGTGGCCGCCGCGAATGATGAGATCCTTGATGCGGCCGGTGACGAGCACCTGTCCGCTGTCTTCGATCTTGCAAAGATCGCCGGTGCGCAGCCAGCCATCGTGGAACGCGGCTTCGGTCTGGCGGGGATCGACATAACCGGCAAACACCTGCGGCCCGCGCGCCAGCAATTCGCCCATCGGCGACGGACCGTGATGCAGTTGGCCGTCCGCCAGAACAGCGAATTGCGCCAGCGCCACCGGCAGGCCGACCGCGGCGCCGTCGGGCGACTTGTCGTGCGGCACCTGCGTGATCGCGCCGGAAAATTCGGTCATGCCATAGACCTGACGGACGGCATCGCCGCCCCATGCCGCCAGAAAACGGCGCTCGATCTCGGGCGGGCAGGTCGATGCGCCGGTCGCGACGATCCGCAGCTTCGAGAGGTCCGCGCCATCGACCGGCACGGCCGCGACCGCGCCGAGGCTGGTCGGCACGAGCCCGGCGAAGGTGATCGCGAAGCGCTCCAGAATCCGCCAGAACTGCGTGACGACCTCTGGATTTCGCATCCCGAACGCGGTCGGCAGATAGATCGCGGCGCCGGCCGCGAGCGACGACAGGCTGCCGACGAAGGCGCCGCCGACATGAAACAGCGGCAGCGCGACCAGCGCGCGGTCCCGCGCCGTGGTGCCGATCGACAGCATTGAGCCGACCGATGACGCCACCATGTTGAGATTGGTGAGGCGCGTGATTTTCGGATGGCCCGTGGTGCCGCCGGTCGGCAGCATCGCGGCGACGCGGTTGGCATCGTCGGCCGTGGCGGTGCCGAGCTTATCGCGCCACGCCGGATCGGGCCGCAGCACGTCGCCGTCGAACGCGACCGTGCCGTCGAGCGGCAGCACGACGATGCGCTTCAACGTCGGGACTTCCTGATCGAGCCCGACGACCTTTTCGTATAATCCGCCCGGCGCGCCCGGCGGCGGCACGAAAAGAATTTTGGCGCCGGCGGCCTTGAGTTGCGCGGCGATGGCTTCGCGGCTGAACAGCAGGTTCAGCGGATTGGCGATGCCGGCGACGGTGCCCGCCCACAGCGCCACGAAGGTCGCGGGACAGGACGGCGTCAGGATCGCGATGGCGTCGGACGAGGTGATACCGAAGTTGCGAAACCAGTCGGTCGCGGCCTGAAGCAGGCCCATCAGATCGTCATAGGTGAGGGCAACCGGGCTCTCGTCGGTCGCGCTTCGCAGATAGACCAGCGCGTTGCCGGTTGGATTGAGCAATGCCCCGCGCGCGATCAGATCGATCACGCGCGGATGCGCGGTCACGATCGCCATCGCGTCGCGGTCAAGCCGCTCGCGTTCGCCCTCTGAAAAGCCAAGCGCCATGGTCACTCCCCTGCGCGGATCATGACCGGACCGGCGTCGGGCTTCTTGCGTTGAGTGGCTGTCACGCCGCGTCGGGCGATTGCCACGCGCCGCTGCGATAGATTGCCAGATCGCGCGAGCCGGAAAAGATCGCGCGCGGCTTCAAGCCATAGAAGCGCCGGATCGAGTGACTGAAATGCGTCGAATCCGGATAGCCGATCTGCTGCGCGAGATGGGCGAGGTTGATGTCCTCGTTGACGTAATGCAGCAGATGCCGCGCCCGCTTCCAGGCGCGCACCGCGCGGAAGGAGACGCCGGTTTCGTCCTTGAACAGATGCAGGAAACGCGACGGCGACAGCGCCGCCAGGGCCGCGCCATCCGCCGCCGACATCCGCGCGCCGCTGCCGTCGCTCAACGCCGCGACGGCGCGGCGGATGCGGCGATCGAGATGGCGCGGCTCCAGCACCTCGCCGAACATCACGCCATCGAACTCGGCGGTGGAGAATTCGCCGCGCTGGCCGGTCTCATGCAGATGGCGATAGGTGGCGCGGATATGCGCCGCGAACGCCGCCGCGGTTTCCCCGCCGCAGCGGGCGGTGAGCGCCTTCGCGGCCGGTGTCGAAATGGTCTCCGGCTCGATCACCATGCAAACGATCGACAGGCCGTCGCAATCGATGCTGTGCGCCACATAGGGCTGCACCACGGCGATCTCACCGGTGGTGACGCGGTTGCCGTCGTCGACGCTGAGCCCGCCTTGCAGCGCGACATAAACGTTGAAACCGCCGCTGATGCGCTTGCGCGGGCGGCCGAGCAGACCGGCATAGAACACGCGTTCGGGGCTGATGAGCATCAAATGCTCGGACGCGCGGCGTTGGCCGTCGATCATCTTACCTCCCTATCCGCGTGGCCGCGGTGCTTTCTGCGAAGCGTCAGGAGAATAGCCGATCCTGCGGCGATGTCACCGGCGGTGGATTGCCGGGAGGTGGTGCCGACAGGTTCAGCGTCCGCTCGCCCCGGGGCAAAGCGATTGCCCGGCCGTTGGGGCGAAGGTATCGGTCAGGCGCGGCCGAGCGGTCTGCTTTCATGTCGCCATCAGCGTGTTCACGCAAGACGCGGCGGGGTCGGCGGGTGAGCTTTGGCGCAATGGCCGGCTCCAGGTGGATCCGCAAGGCACGGCCGATGGCGATGGGGAGATCGATATGACGAAAGTCGGCCGGGCCGGATTGGCGGCGCTGTGTTTGATCGCGACATCGTCGGCGGGCGTGGCCCAGCCTTACGGGCCCGGCGTCACCGACACCGAGATCAAATTCGGCAACATCATGCCCTATAGCGGGCCAGCCTCATCGCTCAGCGTCACCGGGCGGGTGTTCGCGGCCTATTTCGACATGATCAACGAGAAAGGCGGCGTCAACGGCCGCAAGCTCAACATGGTCTCGCTCGACGACGGCTTCTCGCCGCCGAAAACCGTGGAAGCGACGCGACGGCTGGTCGAGAACGACGGCGTCGCTTTCATGTTCGGCACGATGGGCACCGCGCCCAGCTCCGCCACCGCGAAATATCTCAACAATGCGAAAGTGCCGCATCTGTTTCTGATCAGCTCGGCCTCGAAGTGGAACGAGCCGGCGACGCAGCCCTGGCTGATGGCGCTGCCCTGGGCGCCGAACTACATCGAAGAGGCCGGCATCGAGGTGCGCTACGCGCGCGCGAAGAATCCGAATGCCAAGTTCGCGATCCTTTACCAGAACGACGACGCCGGGAAGGATTATCTGCGCGGCGTGAAGGAGGCGCTCGGCGCGGAGGCCGACAAGGCGATCGCGCAGGCGACGAGTTTCGAGGTCGCCGATCCGACCGTGGACTCGCAGGTGATCACGCTGGCCAACACCAAGGCCGACGTGTTCCTGATCTACAGCGTGACGCCGCGCGCCTGCGCGCAAGCGATCCGCAAGGCGTATGAGACCGGCTGGCGGCCGATGCGCTTCATCGCCAGCGGCTGCGCCAACAAGGACACCGTGATGGTGCCGGCGGGCGTTGAGGCCGCGACCGGCATCATGTCGGTGGTGGCGCTGAAGCCCTATGCGTCGGACTCGACCGATCCCGGCCTCATCGCCTATGCCGATTTCATGAAGGCGCGGCTGCCCAATGTCGATCTCGGAAATTTCGCCGCAGGCTACGGCTACATGGTGGCGCAGGCCCTGGTGGTGGTTCTGGAGCAGGCCAAGAACAACCTGACGCGGGAGAACATCATGGCGCAGGCGGCCAATCTGAAAGCCGTGTCGCTGTCGATGCTGCTGCCCGGCATCACGCTGAACACCTCGCCGACCGACTATCGTCCGATCAAGGACGGCTACATGGTCGAATTCCGCGACAACAAGCTCAACGTGGTGAGCGATCTGCTGCGCGGGCCGTAGGACAGCTCACAAGCCCATCTGGCGGCTGGCGAGATCCTTCATGATCTCCTCGGTGCCGCCGCCGATCTGGTTGACCTTCACGTCGCGATAGATGCGCTCGACCTTGATGCCGCGCATATAGCCGGCGCCGCCGAAAATCTGCACGGCCTCGGTGGCGCAGAACGCCATGGTCTGCGTCGCCTGATTCTTCAGCATGCAAATGTCGGCGACCGGATTTTCGCCCTGTTCGAGCCGCCACGCCAGCATCTCCAGCATCGCCTGCGATGCCGCGACGCGCTGCGCCATATCGACCAGCTTGTGCCGGATCACCTGATGCCCGGTCAGCGGCTTGCCGAACGTATGGCGCTGCTTGGCATAGGCGATCGCCTCGTCGAGGCAGGTCCGCGCCGCCGCCGTGCAGCCCGCCGCCATCGTCAGCCGCTCGGTGTTGAAATTCCGCATGATGATCTTGAAGCCCGCGCCTTCGTCGCCGATCAGATTCGCGGCCGGCACGCGGCAATCGTCGAAATGCAGTGTGGCGGTGTCGGATGCCCACCACCCCATCTTCTTCAGTTGCGTTTTGCCAAGGCCCGGGCTGTCGCCGGGAATCAAAAGCAGGCTGACGCCGCCGGGGCCATCGCCGCCGGTGCGGACGGCGGTGGTGATGTAATCGGCGCGCATGCCGGAGGTGATGAAGGTCTTCTCGCCATTGACGACGTAACTGTCGCCCTCGCGCCGCGCCGTGGTGCGCAGATTGGCCACGTCCGACCCGCCGCCGGGTTCGGTGATCGCCAACGCGGAAATTTTTTTGCCGGCGAGAATCTCCGGCAGCACGCGCGCTTTTAATTCGGCGCTGCCGGCATTGGCGATCGGCGGCGCGCCGATCGAGTTGCTCTTCAGGCTGGCGCTGACGCCGCCCGCGCCGGCCCGGGCCAATTCCTGCACCGCGACGATCCACATGAAGCGATCGACCGGCGTGCCGCCATATTCTTCCGGAAAGCCGAGGCCGAGCAGGCCGATCGCGGCGGCCTTTTCGTAAAGCGCGCGCGGGAATGTGCCGGCCTCGTCCCATTCATAGGCGAAGGGTTCGATTTCGGTTTGCACGAAACGGCGCACGACGTCGCGAAAGGCTTCATGCTCGGCGGTGTAAAACGGGCTCGGGGTCACGCGCGCTCCTTTTTGTTTTATCGTCAGCGTGGCAGAGGCCGCATCCCGGCGCTTGCGCGCAGGCGCTGATCTGACAATCAGCCCGGGCCAAACATGAACTTGCCGTCGCGTTCGAGATAGGGTCCGGTGCGCATGTAAAGCTGGCCGTTTTCGCCGACGAAGAACAGCGTGTCGCGCGGCACTTTCTTGGCGCCCCGCAGCAGAAACTTGGCGTTGTTAGTGCCCATCTTGTAGGTCAGCGTCTTGCCGTCGGCGCCGTAGCCGTAGCCCATGTCCGGCGTCAGCATCCACGGCGCAGGCGCGGCGGTTTGCGCCGAGGCCGCGCCCGACGCGGCGAGAACGATGGCGGCCAACAAGGACTGTGCGAGGATGCGCGACGTCATGACGATCTCCTGATACTGTTTGAACAAATCACGAACGGCAGCGCATCGTCAATGCGCCGCGCGCCGCGTGGACCTGCCGCACGACTTTATCATTTGCCGCGACAGCCATCGCGATTATCGTCCGCGCGCTAAACCGGTTCGGCCTGCTGTCGCCGACGAAAGGGATTCCATGCGCGTTGCGTCATTGATCGGGTGTGTTGTCGCCGTCGTTATGGTTTCAGGCGCGCGGGCGGCGGACGATTTCAAGCTCACCAGCAACCAGCGGATTTCCTGCGGGCGCGGCCTCAGCCCCGGCAAGCTCTCGACCGCGACATGCCGGTCTTTTGCCTATCTGTTCAACGTCAGAACGTCGGAATATTTTCGCTGCGGCGTCAGCCTGTCGATGACGCGCGACGCCAAGGAAGTTGTCAACGTGCAGACCGACGGCGGCTGCGTGAAGCGGCCGCGCATCTTCGATGCCGACTCCAGCTATTCGTTCGACGCGACCGAGACCGAGCCGCCGAACACCAATTCGTTTTTCGGCAATGGCGGCTACGCGGTCTGGGCCAGCGACAACCATGCCCCGAAGGTGCGCGGCTGCATCAGCATCGCCTCGGGCTTCGGCACCGACGTGTCGCGTTGCGTGGACATGACCTTCGACGAGAAATGATTTCCAGGTGTCGCCGGTCGGGCGGGCCCGCGTCTATTCCGGTTTGAGACCGGCGAATTGCGCGACCTTGCCCCACTTCTCCATCTCGGAGATGACGAAGGCCTGCATTTGTTCGGGCGTGCCGCCGACCGGCTCGGCGCCGAGTTTGCGGAGCCGGGCGATGCCGTCTTCGGTCTTGAGGAATTTGTCGATGCTGGCGTTCAGCTTGACGATGATGTCGTGCGGTGTTTTCGCCGGCGCGGCGACGGTGAACCACGACGCGGCGTCGTAGCCGGCAACGGTGTCGCCGATGGTCGGGACATCGAGCAGCGGCCAGCGCGCCGCCGTCGAAACCGCGAGCGGGCGGATCGAGTTGGCCTCGGCGAAGGGCTGCGCGGCCGGGAGATTGTCGATCATGACATGGACGCGTCCGGCGATCAGGTCGGTCAAAGCGGGCGCGCTGCCTTTGTAAGGCACGTGCGTCATCTGGATGCCGGCCATCGATTTGAACAGTTCGGTGGACAGATGCGCGGTCGAGCCGATGCCCGGCGTGCCGTAGAGCAGATCGTTCGGCTTGGCCTTGGCGAGCGCGATCAGTTCGGCGACCGACTTGGCCTCGAGCGAATTCGTCACGGAACAGAGATTGGGCACCTTGGCGATGACGATGACCGGGGCGATGTCGTTGAGTTGGTCGTAGTTCATGGTCTTGAACACGAACTTGTTGATCGAATGCGTGCCCGGCGTGCCGACCAGGAAGGTGTAGCCATCGGCCTGGCCCTTGGCGACGGAATCGGCGGCGATGTTGCCGCCGGCGCCAGTCTTGTTCTCGACAATGAACTGCTGGCCGTATTCCTCCGACAACTTCTGCGCGACGAGCCGCGCCAGAATGTCGGTGGTGCCGCCGGCCGAGAACGGCACGACGAATTTAACCGGACGGGTCGGCCACTCGGCCGCCTTGGCGTTGCGCGAGATCAGCGGCAGCGCGCCGAGCGCGGCGACGCCGCCGATCAGGAGCGAACGGCGGCTTGGTCGGCCGAAACCTGTGGTCGATGCGGACATGGGTGTTCCTCTGCAGAATTCGCAAGACGTCGCGGCTGATGTACCGCGCGACCGTCGTCGATGCAAAGGTCCAAGGGTGTCGGTGCCGGTTCAGCCCTGGCCGGCAGCCATCCGGCGGCCGCCGTGACCCGCGCCTCGCGGCATCCATCCAAGAGCCGCCGTCGCGTCGCGATTTAAGTTCCGGGAACAACGCGCCAAGCAATCCGCCTGTGTTGGCAAGGCTGGATTGGCTCGCAAGGACGAGCGGAAGCACGTTTCCGGTGATGACGGCGGCGGCTGTTGTCGCGCCGCCGTCGATGTCGGGAGCTGGCGGCTGCTTAACCGCCGATGCCCTTTTCCTTGAAGTACTTGAGCGCGCCGGGATGGAACGGCACCGGCGAGCGGTCCTGCCGTTGATTGTCGAGCGAGAAGCTCTCGGCTTCCTTGTGCACGGCGACGATGTC
>JAQGJY010000071.1 GCA_028290325.1 Tardiphaga sp. | reverse complement strand
CCGCAATGGCGGCTCGATCACCGCGGCGCAATTTCTGCAACGCTTCGTCGACGGCACGCCATGGGCACATCTTGATATTGCCGGCACGGCGATGGGCGCGCCGAAAACCGACATCAATCAGAGCTGGGGCTCCGGTTATGGCGTGCGGCTGCTCGATCGTCTCGTCGCAGAGCATTACGAAGCGAAGAAGTGACGGCATCGCGAGGCATATCGGCGACGAGCAATCCGGCTCAAGTGGAACTGGTTGTTGCGCGCAATGACGAGGGCTCATGACCGACGTGCTGTTTTATCATCTTCAGAACATGGCGCTGGAGAAGGTGCTGCCGCCGCTGCTTGAAAAATCGCTGGCGCGCGGCTGGCGCGTGGTGGTGCAGGCGTCGTCCGAGGAACGCATTGATGCGCTCGACGGTCATCTCTGGACGTATCGCGACGATTCGTTTCTGCCGCACGCGACCTGGCGCGCGGCGGATGCGGCCGATCAGCCAGTGCTGCTGACGCTTGACGCCGCCAATCCGAACGGCGCGCAGGTCCGATTTCTCGTCGATAACGCGCCGCTGCCGGACGATGCCGCGCAATACGAGCGCATGGTCTTGGTGTTCGACGGCGATGACGACGCGGCGCTGGCGCAGGCGCGCGCGGCCTGGACCGCCAGCAAGGCCGGCGGCCACGACGTGACCTACTGGCAGGCCGACGAGCACGGGCGATGGCAGCGGCGGGGAATGGCCAATTCCACGGGCGCGTGATAGTTCTGGTCCGGAAGCCTTTTCGGATAGGTCGCAGTCATGGTCATGCCGCAAATCAGTGGTGGACAGGCGCGACCGACCGGCGTGGGGAAATAGTATCGTGCGACATCGTCAGTCTTACCGCCGGCCGTTGATCGGGCTTGTGCTTCTCGGGCCGTTGCTGGCGGGCTGTGCCGGTGCCTCCGACATGTTCTCGTCGGACCTGCTATCCAAGGATGCCGACTGGTTTTCCAGGCCTGGCCGTGTCTTCATTCGAAACGTATCAATCGAGGCCCCGCCGCTGACACCCGAAAAGGCCGTCGGTCCCGAAGACCTCATCAGCGCAGAGGGTGCATGTCCCGGCATGGCGCCGGCTGACGCGAATGCGCTGTCGAACAACCCGGCTGGAGCGCCGGTCGCGCGCAGCGGCAGCGTGGCCCTCGGTCATACCGAATGCGATGTCGCGCGTAGCATCGGCGCGCCTGATAACGTGCAGCTCTCGAATGGTCCGCGTGGCGATCGTCTCGCGGTCCTGACCTATGCCCGTGGTCCGCGCGCGGGCATTTACACCTTCACGGCCGGGCGCCTGTCGATGGTCGAACGCGGTCCGGAGGCCACGCCGCAGCCGAAACCGGCACGTCGGAAGCCGCGCGCGAGCGGCTAGGACTTTTCAACATATAGCCGAACATTCCCGCGAAGGCGGGGATCCGCAATCACGCCTTGAACGCTCTGGGATGCGCGTTCACCCGCTCGCGCGGGTGATGACGGTTGCCGGTCGATTCACCTCACCCCGTCGCGCGGTCGTATTCCGAACTCGCGGACAACCAGTCGTCTTCGGCCTTCTGCAACGCCGCCGCCGCACCGGCGCGCGCCTTGGCGAGTTGCGTCGCTTGCTTCGGGTCTTTCTTGAACAGGCCCGGCGTCGAAAGCGCCGCGTCGAGCTTCTCGATGATGCCGCTGATGCGCGCGATCTCGCTTTCGGCGTCGGCAATGCGCTGCTTCAGTGGCACGCGCTTTTCCTTAGGCTTCTGCGCCTTGTCGCGCGGCGCGACAGGGCCACCGGACGCGTGGCGGTCTCGCGACGCGACGCGCATGCCACGCGACGACAGAACGGCGCGGCGATAGTCGTCGAGATCGCCGTCGTAGGGCGTTACGGTGCGGTCAGCGACGACCCACAATTGATCGGCGCAGGCTTCGATCAGATAACGGTCATGCGAGACCATGATGATCGCGCCGGGAAATTCGTTGATCGCCTCGGCCAAGGCCGCGCGGCTGTCGATGTCGAGATGGTTGGTCGGTTCGTCGAGAATGATCATGTTCGGGCCGAAGAATGTCGCCAATCCGAGCAACAACCGCGCCTTCTCGCCGCCCGATAGGCTTTTCACGGTCGTGTCGCCGGCTTTGCCGGAAAAGCCGATCGCGCCGACGCGGCCGCGAACCTTGGTTTCGGTCGCGTCCGGCATCAACCGGCGAACATGATCGTAAGGTGAGCCTTCAAGATCGAGTTCGTCGGTCTGATGCTGCGCGAAGTAACCCACCGACAATTTGTCGGCGCGCGTCATGTGGCCCGACACGGCCGCGAGCTTGCCCGCGAGCAATTTCACCAGTGTTGATTTGCCGTTGCCGTTGGAGCCGAGCAGCGCGATGCGGTCGTCATTGTCGATCCGCAGCGTGACGTGATTGAGTACGTTCTTGCCGGGCTCGTAGCCGACCGACACATTGTCGGCGGCGATGATCGGCGGCGAAAGGATTTTCTCCGGCGTGGGAAACGTAATTTCGCGCACGTCGTTCGTCACCAGCGCCGCGATCGGCTTCATCTTCTCCAGCATCTTGACGCGCGATTGCGCCTGCTTGGCCTTCGATGCCTTGGCCTTGAAGCGATCGACGAAGGATTGCAGACGTTGGCGCTCGGCCATCTGCTTCTTGACGTGTTTGGCGTCGAGCATTTCCTTGGTCGCGCGCTGCTCTTCGTAGGAGGAGTAGGTGCCCTTGTAGAGCGTCAGCTTGCCGCGATCGAGGTGCAGGATCTGATCGACGGAGGTGTCGAGCAGGTCGCGGTCATGGCTGATGACAATGACCGTGCGCGGATAGTTCGCGAGATGGTCCTCGAGCCACAGCGTGCCTTCGAGATCGAGATAGTTGGTCGGCTCGTCGAGCAGCAACAGATCGGGCGCGGAAAACAGCGTCGCCGCCAATGCCACCCGCATGCGCCAGCCGCCCGAGAATTCCGAGCAGGAGCGGGCCTGATCGGCTGTGGAAAATCCAAGGCCGCTGAGAATCGCGGCGGCGCGGGCGGGCGCCGAATGCGCTTCGATGTCGACAAGCCGGGTCTGGATCTCGGCGATGCGCTCGGGATCATTCGCGGTTTCGGCCTCGGCGAGGAGCGCGTGACGCTCGAGGTCGGCTTTCAGAACAACGGAGATGAGGCTTTCAGGCCCATCGGGGGCCTCTTGCGCGAGACTGCCGACATGCCATCGCGGCGGGATGGCGATCGAGCCGGTCTCCAACGGCAATTCGCCGCGAATGGCGGCAAACAGCGTCGATTTGCCGACGCCATTGCGACCGACGAAGCCAACGCGGGAGCCGGGCACGATCTGCGCGGTCCCCTCATCAATGAGCAGGCGGCCGGCGATCCGGATCGAAATGTTGGTGATGGACAGCATGCGCGGGTTGTCACCGCAACGCAGCACAAAGGCAACCCCGATTTAACCGGGAGGACGTCCGGGCAGCCCAAGACCAGCAAAAAGCGGCGGCGGCTGGCTTATTTGTAGTTCTTGCTGAGTGTTTCCTGGCGATGCATTTCGTCGATCAAACGTTGCAGGCTGGACGGCAACGGCGCTTCTGGGCCAAGATTCTGCTGGAGCCGCTCTCCGATCGCCTTGCAGATCGATGTGCTGGTCGCACGATCGATTTGCCTGCTGCCGTCGTTTCGGTCTCGCATCTTGGTATCCTTGCCCTAACCGGGTCGTCCAACGTCGCGAACCTTAAAGACATGCCTGAAATGCGACGTGGCGTCAGGTCGTTCGACCGGAAAGTGTCCGGTGCTGATCGATCTCACGCCAATTGAGTAAAGGTTGAATGAATCGCAAATGGTATCCTGATGCGGTTAACGCAATACGAAAACCCCGGCTGCCGAGGCAGCCGGGGTTCATTAGAAGAAAAATGTGATTCAGATCAATAGCAGCGGTTGATAAGCCGCCAGCGTGGTCCCCACGGCGTTGGCACCACCCGGCGCACGAAACAGCCGCGATAGCCGCCGTAATAGCGGGGACCACCGACGTAAAAACGAGGGCCACCGCCGTAGAAGCGCGGGCCGCCGCGCCAGCCCCCGCCGTGCCAGCCGTAGCCACCTCCGCCATGCCAGCCATGGCCACCGCCGCCATGCCAGCCGCCGCCGTGGAAACCGCCATGATGGCCGCCGCCGTA
Organism: Tardiphaga sp.; assembly: GCA_028290325.1. GTDB lineage: Bacteria > Pseudomonadota > Alphaproteobacteria > Rhizobiales > Xanthobacteraceae > Tardiphaga. The sequence goes on along the minus strand of JAQGJY010000071.1, from coordinate 16,045 downwards.
GCCGCCACGGGCGGAGGCGGCCGTTGGTGCCAAAGCCGCAGCGCCGATCGCTGTGGCGGCAACAACGCTCAGCGCGAGTTTGCGTAACATTGTCGTCTCTCCTCATGCGTTGGACGGCCATGCCGTCGCGATGTCATGAGTTCAGTTTGAGACCGCCGAGCTGAATGGCGGCCTGACAATTCCGTCAGAGTGGGTTCATCTTCATTAAATCTTTGACCGCGCGGCATCAGCTGCTTCGCTTGCGGTGCGTCAATCGCGCCGATATAAGCCCGCAACTCCCACCGACCCCTTCAAGGACGAGATCATGGCGATTGAGCGCACCTTTTCGATTATCAAGCCCGACGCGACCGAGCGTAACCTGACCGGCGCGATCAATGCCGTGATCGAAAAGGCCGGTCTGCGCATCGTCGCGCAGAAGCGCATCCACATGACGCGTGGTCAGGCCGAGACGTTCTATGCCGTGCACAAGGCCCGGCCTTTCTTCGGCGAGCTCGTTGATTTCATGATCTCCGCGCCGGTCGTTGTCCAGGTGCTCGAAGGCGAGGGCGCGGTCCTCAAGCATCGCGACGTGATGGGCGCGACCGACCCGTCAAAGGCCGCCGACGGCACCATTCGCAAGCTGTTCGCCAAGTCGATCGGCGAAAACTCGGTTCACGGTTCGGACGCCGCCGACACCGCCGCGGTCGAAATCGCGCAGTTCTTCGCTGGCAACGACATCGTCGGTTAAACCAATAAGCCGCCCGCCACATCGGCGGGCGGCTTTGACTTCCAAGAGACGATCGTTGCAGGGGGCGGCACTTTGGACTGGATACTTCACATTTTCGATCCCGCGACGATCTCGTCGCTGATCAGCCAATTCAAAGTCGAAATGCAGCAGCCGACGTTCTGGGTCGCTGTCAGCAAGATCATCTGGATCAACGTGTTGCTGTCCGGCGACAACGCCCTCGTGATCGCGATGGCCTGCCGCGGCCTCGCGCCGAAGCAACGCCTGTGGGGCATGATTTTTGGCGCCGCCGCGGCCGTCATCCTGCGGATTATCTTCACCGGCATCGTCGCGACGCTGCTTGAACTGCCCTATCTCAAATTGATCGGTGGCCTCGCGCTGATCGTGATCGCAGCCAAGCTGCTGGTGCCTGAAAAGGAAGACGAGGAGGGCGTCGCTGCCGCTTCGCATCTGTGGGCCGCCGTGCAGATCGTCGTCGTCGCCGACATCGTCATGAGCCTCGACAACGTCATTGCCGTGGCCGCCGCCGCCAATGGCAGCGTGCCGCTGCTCATCCTCGGTCTGCTGATCAGCGTCCCGTTGATTGTCGCCGGCGCCGCGCTGATCATGGCGGTGCTGGAAAAGCTGCCGATCCTGATCTGGCTCGGTGCGGCTTTGCTGGGCTGGATCGCGGGCGATGTCATCGCGACCGATCCCGCTGTGGCGCCGTTTGTCGCGCGCGCCTTCGCCAATGGGCTCGGCTCCGGTCTGGATTCGATCATCACCGCGTTTGGCCTCACGCCGCAATTCGGCGCGGGCGGTCATGGGCCGGAACATGTCTGCGAGGCGCTTGGCGTGATCGTGGTGCTGGCCAGCGGCTCGCTGTGGCGGCGCAAGCGGCTGCGCGAGATCGGCGCCGCGCCGCATTCGGCGTGAGCTAGCTGGCGTCGGGCGATACGAGCATGCCGTCGGCGCAAACCAGCGCCGACGTTCGGCACACATCGCCATCCAGCCTGATCTGTCCGCTGGCGACGAGACGCAGCGCCTGCGGATAAATGTGATGTTCGATGCCGAGCACGCGCGCGGCCAACGTGTCCGGCGTGTCGTCATCCATTACGCAAACAGCGCCCTGCATCACGATCGGTCCCGCATCGGTTTCGGCGGTGACGAAATGCACCGTCGCCCCAGATAATTTCACGCCTGCCTGCAATGCCTGACCATGCGGATCGAGACCCGGAAACGACGGCAGCAATGACGGGTGGATATTGAGCATGCGGCCGTGCCAGTTTTGCACGAATTCAGCCGTGAACAGCCGCATGAAGCCGCCGAGGCAGATCAGATCGATTTTCGCGGTATGCAGCTCGGCTTGAAGTTTCGCTTCGAAGCCCGCGCGGTCCTTGCCGAACGGTTTGCTCGCGATCACCAGGGTTTCGACACCGGCCTGTCGCGCGATCACGAGGCCCGGCGCGTCGGCGATGTTCGCCACGACAAGCGCGATCTCGGCCGGGAAATCAGCATCCGACTTCACCGCGTCGATCAAGGCGGCCATGTTCGAGCCACGTCCGGAAATCAGGATCGCGACGCGGCGCTTCATAGCGCGAGATCGAGGTGGCCGTCATAGACCACGCGCGGCTCGCCGTCCGTCGCGATGACTTCGCCGAGCAACGTCACCGTCTCGCCGGCATCGCGCAGCACCTCCATCACGTGCTGCACGCCGTCCGGCTTCACGATTGCGATCATGCCGACGCCGCAATTGAACGTCCGCAGCAATTCCAGCTCGGCGATGTTGCCTTCGGCGGCGAGCCATTTGAACACCGGCAATACGGTGAGCGCGGCAAGATCGATCCGGACGCCGAGATGCGCCGGTAGCACGCGTGGGATGTTGTCGGTGAAGCCGCCGCCGGTGATGTGAGCGAGGCCTTTGACGGCGCCGGTTTCGCGGATCGCGCGCAGGCAGGATTTCACATAGAGCTTTGTCGGCGTCAGCAGTGCGCCGCCAAGCGTCATGACAGGCGAGAATGGTGCTTGCGCGTCGAAGCCAAGGCCCGCGCGCTCGACGATCTTGCGGACTAGAGAGAAGCCGTTGGAATGCACGCCGGAGGAGGCGAGCCCGATCACGGCGTCGCCCTCGGCGATATCCGGCGTCGGCAGCAGCGTGCCGCGCTCGGCCGCGCCGACAGCGAAACCGGCGAGATCGTAATCGCCCTCCTTGTAGAGGCCGGGCATTTCGGCGGTCTCGCCGCCGATCAGCGCGCAGCCGGATTCCCGGCACCCTTCGGCGACGCCCGCGACGATGATGGCGGCGGCTTCGGGATCGAGCTTGCTGCAGGCGAAGTAGTCGAGAAAGAACAGCGGTTCCGCGCCCTGCACGACGAGGTCGTTGACCGACATCGCGACAAGGTCGATGCCGATGCCGTTATGGATGTTGGCTTCGATCGCGATTTTAACCTTGGTGCCGACGCCATCGGTGGCGGCGACCAGCACCGGATCCTTGAATCCAGCGGCTTTGAGATCGAACAAGCCGCCGAAGCCGCCGATTTCGGCGCCGGCGCCGGCGCGGGCGGTGGCGCGGACCAGCGGCTTGATCATATCGACGAGGCGATTGCCCGCATCGATATTCACGCCCGCATCGGCGTAAGTCAGGCCCTTTTTCAGATCGGTCACGGGCAGATGTCCTTCCGGGCGAGAGGCCGAATTTGCCGGCTGGTTACGTCGAATTTTGCCATGGTGCAATGGCTCGCTGGCGCTCGCCGTCCAGACCCTATAGACGACATTTTGGTCAGGGTCTTTGCAGGCTCTGGCCGTCAGCCCATACCGAAGCCGGGACCCGCCGCTTGAGTATTCCAAACATCATCACTTTGGGGCGCATCCTGCTGGTCCCCGTGATCGTCTGGGCGATCGCGTCGAATCAGATGGAGATCGCCTTCGCGGTCTTTGTCATCGCAGGCGTCAGCGACGCGGTGGACGGTTTCCTCGCCAAGCGTTTCAACATGGCCAGCGAGCTCGGCGCGCTGCTCGATCCGCTGGCCGATAAAGCGCTGCTGGTCTCGATCTTCGTCGCGCTCGGGATCTGGGGCGCGGTGCCGCGCTGGATCGTCATTCTCGTCGTGTCGCGCGATATCATGATCGTCGCCGCCGTGATTGTGTCATGGTTGTTCGGCAAGCCGATCCCGATGAAGCCGCTGATGGTATCCAAGCTCAACACGGTGGCGCAGGTGGCGCTTGCCGCTCTGGTGCTGGCGGCGCTCGGCTTCGGCTTCAAGGCGTCGCCTTTCGATCTGATCCTGATGGGCTTCGTGACAGTGTTCACGCTGGTGTCGATCTCGCTCTATCTGGTCGAATGGGTCCGCCACATGGGTACGATCGAGCCGGGGCAATCGCCGTCGTAATTTGTCTGGCCGATCATCGGCATGGAGTTCGTCGTGGCGATCCGCGTCCCCCCTCGTCAACTGGCGTTTACGCTGCCGCATGCCGAGAGCCTGTCGCGGGATAATTTTCTCGAAGGCCCCGCCAATGCCTCCGCGCTGCATCTGATCGAGAGCTGGCCGGACTGGCCGAACCGCGTCATGATGCTGAGCGGGCCGGAAGGCTCAGGCAAAAGCCATCTCGCCGCGATTTGGGCCGAAGCCTCCGGCGCACGCTCGACGATGGCCCATGCGCTGAGCGCGCCGGACGTGCCGGGCGCACTGGCGACCGCCGCTGTCGTGATCGAAGACGTGAATGCCGGCGGGTTCGACGAGCGCGCGCTGTTTCATCTGTTGAACATGGCGCGCGAGGATAATTGCTTCGTGCTGATGACGTCGCGGCTACCGCCCGCCGCGATGGAGATCGAATTGCGCGATCTGCGATCGCGGTTGCGCGCCGTGCCGGTGGTGCCGCTGACGCCGCCGGATGACGCGCTGTTTCGCGCGCTGATCGTGAAGTTCAGCGCCGACCGACAAATGTCGATCGACGACAGCGTCGTCAATTATCTTGCCACCCGCATCGAGCGCTCTTTTGTCGCGGCGCGGCACGCCGTGGAGATGCTGGACACGGAAGCTCTGCGGTTGGGCCGCCCGGTGACGCGGGCACTGGCTGTGGAACTGCTACGCAGCGGCTGAATTAGCCCGCACGTCAACGGGGCGGGCGTAGGCGTTGCCTCTTGTCACGAGCCTGTCATGCTTGTGTCAGATGTTCCGCCGCCGGTCGCGCCCTGCGACTGGCTCACAGAATTGGATTTGGGGCCGATGGATTCCGAGCAAGTCATTGCGATCGAAGAGAAAATGGGCGAGCTGGAGCCCGCCTCGAAGGTCGCCGTCAGCCCCGAACGTTTCATCAATCGCGAATTGTCGTGGCTGCATTTCAACCGTCGCGTCTTGGAAGAGGCGGTCAACGTCAAGCATCCTGCGCTGGAGCGGGTGCGCTTTCTGTCGATTTCCGCCAACAATCTCGATGAATTCTTCATGGTCCGCGTCGCCGGCATCAAGGCGCAAGTGCGCGAGGGCATCGCCGAGCGCAGTCCGGACGGACTGACGCCGGCCGAGCAGCTTATTCTCATCAATGAAGCGGTGTCGCGGCTCGCCAATGACCAGCAGGCGATCTGGCGCGATCTGCGCGCGATGCTGACCGATTTCGGAATCGCGCTGGTCGACGGCAAGGATGTCGGCAAAACCGAGCGCAACTGGATCGAGGAGCATTTTCTCCACAACATTTTTCCGTTGCTGACGCCGCTCGCGATCGATCCGGCGCATCCGTTCCCGTTCATTCCGAGTCTCGGCTTCACAATCGCGCTGCATCTGGCGCGCGTCTCCGACGGCAAGCCGATGAACGCGCTGATTCGGATGCCCGGCAAGATCGACCGCTTCATCCGGCTGCCGACGAACAGCAAAGACGGCATCGTGCGGCTGATGACGTTGGAGCAGGCCACCGGCCTGTTCATCGGCCGGCTGTTTCCTGGTTATACCGTCAAGGGCCAGGGCGCGTTCCGCGTCATCCGCGATTCCGAACTGGAAATCGAGGAAGAGGCCGAAGATCTCGTGCGGCTGTTCGAGACCGCGTTGAAACGGCGGCGTCGCGGCTCGGTGATCAGGCTCGAGGTCGAAGCGACGATGCCGCCCGAATTGCGTGCCTTCGTGCAGCGCGCCTTATCGACGACCGACGACGACGTGCTGATCGTCGATGGCGTGCTGGCGATGAACGAGCTGTCCCAGCTCACGCGGCTGGAGCGCCCCGATCTCGAATTCGTGCCCTATGTGCCGCGCCATCCCGAGCGGGTGCGCGATCACGGCGGCGACATCTTCGCGGCGATCCGCCAGAAAGATCTTGTCGTCCATCACCCCTACGAATCGTTCGACGTCGTCGTGCAATTCCTGCAACAGGCGACGCGCGATCCGGACGTCGTCGCGATCAAGCAGACGCTGTATCGCACCTCGAACAATTCGCCGATCGTGCGCGCGCTGGTCGAGGCCGCCGAGGCGGGCAAGTCCGTCACCGCGCTGGTCGAATTGAAAGCGCGCTTCGATGAGGAGGCCAATATCCGCTGGGCGCGCGATCTCGAACGCGCCGGCGTGCAGGTCGTGTACGGCTTCCTTGAACTGAAAACCCACGCCAAACTGTCGCTGGTCGTGCGTCGCGAGAGCGGCAGTCTCACCACTTATGTTCACACCGGCACCGGCAACTATCATCCGGTCACGGCCCGCATCTACACCGATTTGTCCTACTTCACGTCGGACCCGATCATCGGTCGCGATGCGGCGCGGGTGTTCAACTACATCACCGGCTATGCCGAACCGTCCGACATCGAGAAGATGGCGGTGTCGCCGCTCACGTTGCGAAACCGCATCCTGGCCCACATCGCCGGCGAAACCAGCTATGCGAAGCACGGCAAGCCGGCGGCGATATGGATGAAGATGAATTCGCTGGTCGATCCCGACATCATCGACGCGCTCTACGAAGCGTCGAAAGCGGGCGTCTCGATCGAATTGATCGTCCGTGGCATCTGTTGCCTGCGGCCGGGCGTCCCCGGCCTGTCCGAGAACATTCGGGTCAAATCGATCATCGGGCGCTTCCTCGAACATGGCCGCGTCTACTGTTTCGGCATGGGGCAGGGCCTGCCGGGCGCGAAAGCGGCCGTCTATATCTCGTCGGCCGACATGATGCCGCGCAATCTCGACCGCCGCGTCGAGGTGTTGTGCCCGTTGCAGAACCCGACCGTGCATCAGCAGGTGCTCGAGCAGATCATGGTGGCCAACCTCAAGGACACCGAACAAAGCTGGCAGTTGTTGCCGGATGGGTCGTCAACACGTATGAAGGCCGTGAAGGGCGAAGAGCCTTTCAACGTCCACAATTACTTCATGACCAATCCGAGTCTGTCTGGCCGTGGCAAATCTCTCAAGGAATCGTCGCCCCGCCGGCTCACGCGCCGCGCCGAGCGCCAGCAGTCGCAAACGTGATCTAGGTCTGTCGTGAAACGATCGGTCGTCAAACGGCCCCCCGCCCGGCGACCGAGCGTTGCCGTCATCGACATCGGCTCGAATTCCGTTCGTCTCGTCGTTTACGAATCGATGTCGCGCAGCCTGGTCACGGTGTTCAACGAAAAGAACCTGTGCGGGCTCGGCCGCGAGGTGCAATCGACCGGATTGCTGGCCGACGACGCGGTGCAAAAGGCGCTCGCCGCGCTGAAGCGGTTCAGCGCGCTTTGCAAGCTGATGAAGGTCGGCAAGATTTACGCGGTGGCGACCGCCGCGTGCCGCGACGCCAGCAACGGCGCGGATTTCATCGCCAGCGCCGAACGCATCTGCGGCGTCGCGATCGCGATCATTTCCGGGCCGCGCGAGGCGAGGCTGTCGGCGCTCGGTGTCATTTCCGGTATCTATAAACCCGACGGTCTGGTTGGCGATCTCGGCGGCGGCTCGCTCGAATTGGTCGACGTCAAGGGCCACCGGATCCGCACCGGAATCACGCTGCCGCTTGGATCGCTGGCGTTGCAGGATGCGTCGCATCGGTCGTCGAAGCGCGCCGAGCGCATCGTCAAGACCGCGCTCGCGGGTGTGCCGCAGCTCGCCGCGGGCGAGGGCCGGAATTTCTACGCCGTCGGCGGCACATGGCGCGCCTTGGCGCGCATCCACATTATCCAGAGCGGTTATCCGCTGCGTGTCATGCACGGCTATTCGATTCCAGCCGCCGAGGCGCTGGATTTCGTGCGGCGCCTCCGCCGGTTGGCCGCCGGCAACATTCTGGCCGACATCGAGGCCGTCGCTGAAGCCCGCCGACCGCTGCTGACTTATGCGGCTTTGGTGCTGGAAAATATCATCCGTCTCGCCAAACCGACGACGATCGTGTTTTCGACGTTCGGCGTGCGCGAGGGTCTGTTGTACGAGAAGCTGCCGCCGGCCAAGCGCGCCGAAGACGGCTTGATCTGTGCCGCGCGAACGCTGAACGGACTGCTGTCGCGATCGGCGAGGCACGGCGAGGAACTGATCGGCTGGACCGATCGCTTCGTCCGCGTGTCCAAGCTGAAGGAGACGCCGGACGATAAGCGGCTGCGCCACGCGGCGTGCCTGTTGTCCGACATCGGCTGGCGCGCGCATCCCGACCATCGCGGCGAGCAGACGCTCAATCTGATCACCAACGGCAATTTCGGCGCGGTCGGACATCAGGACCGCGCGTTTCTGGCGCTGTCGGTGTTCTATCGTTATGCGGGCCTGGCCGATCAGAACGAGCCGCCGGCGCCGATCCGCGCGCTGGTCTCGCTCGCCCAAGTCGAACGCGCCAAAATATTGGGCGCGGCGTTTCGCGTCGCGCATCTGATTTCGGCGGCGCAGCCGGGGGTCTTGCCGGCGACGAATTTCAGCGCCCAGGAACGCAAGCTGAATTTGATCTTCGAGCATCGCATGGTCGATCTGGTCGCCGACCGCGTCGGCAGCCGCTTCAAGCAATTGGCCCGGCTGGTCGGAAAAACCGGCGCGATCGTCAGGCAGTGATCGGCGGCACCGAATGACCGCCTCTGATCGTCCTTACGTCTCCCGATCGACCCGCACGACGCGGCCCTTTTCGATCGCCAGCGCGAGCCGACCATGCTTGAGGGCGAGCGCCGCCTCGCCGAACAATTCACGCCGCCACCCGCGCAGGGCACCGACATCGGCATCGTCATCGTTGGCGATCTGTTCGAGGTCGTCCACAGTGGCAATCACCTTGCTCGCGACCGCGTGGCGCTCCGACGTCATCCGCAGCAGCACCTTGAGCAATTCGACGATCGCGGCGCCATTGGTATTGCCGCGCGGCTTCTCGATCTTCGGCAATGTCGAGACATCGCGCGCGACGCCGCGTTGCACGGCGGCGACGATGTCGGCGCCCCATTTCGAGCGGTCGAAACCTTTCGGCAGCGAGCGTAGATTGGCGAGCCGCTCGAGCGACGTCGGCGCATGCGTGGCAATGTCGCCGACGGCGTCGTCCTTCAGCACGCGCGAGCGCGGCACGTCGCGGCTCTGCGCTTCCTGCTCGCGCCACGCCGCGACCTCCATCAGGACCGCCAGTTCCTTCGGCTTGCGGACGCGGGTCTTTAATCGTTCCCACGCGCGCTCGGGGTGGAAGTCGTAGGTCTTCGGCGAGGTCAGGACTTCCATCTCCTCGGAGACCCATTCGCTGCGACCGCGCTTTTTCAGGTCGGCATCGAGAGCCGCGAACACGTCGCGCAGATGCGTCACGTCGGACACCGCATAGTGCATCTGTTCCTCGGTGAGCGGGCGATGCGACCAGTCGGTGAAGCGATGGGTCTTGTCGGGCCGGTGGCCGGTGATGCGCTCGACGAGCTGGTCGTAGGCGATGCTGTCGCCATAGCCGAGCACCATGGCCGCGACCTGTGTGTCGAAGATCGGCTGCGGGACGATGCCGGCGCGGTGCCAGACGATCTCGATGTCCTGCCGGGCGGCATGGAATACCTTCAGCACGTTCGGGTTCGACATCAGCGCGAAGAACGGCGCCAGGTCGATGCCCTCGGCCAGCGTATCGACGACGACGGCTTCGTCGGCGCTGGCCATCTGAACGACGCAGAGCAGGGGGTAGTAGGTGGTCTCGCGCAGGAACTCGGTATCGACGGTGACGATCCAGTGTTTGGACAGGCGGTCACAGGCGGCAGCGAGCTGGTCGGTGGTCGTAATCAGATCCATGAACGGTCCATTCGGTTTTGAATGGCGTTCTGCTGAAAACGCTTATGTGTCAAGGGTCGCCGCGCGAATTTGGCACTTGCGTTGCGCCGCAAAATGCGAATCGGGATGCTCGGGAGGACGGTCTGGCCGGCGGGCCACACCCCGGTTTCAAGGCCGATCAGGCCGCGCGGACGCTGTCGAGGAACTTGTCCACTTCGGTCCTGAGGTGGACGCTCTGGACCGAAAGCGACTGCGCGGCGTCGAGCACATGGCCCGAGGCGAAGCTGGTCTGGCTCGATCCCTCGTTGACCTCGGTGACCTCGCTGGCGACCCGCGCGCTGAGCTGGGCGGACAATTGTGCGCTGCGGGCGATTTCCTGCGTCGCCGCCCCCTGTTCCTCGACGGCGGCGGCGATCGCGCAGGACACTTCCGACATCAGCGTGATGGTCGTCGAGACCTCGCGGATGGTTACGACGGTTTCGGCGCTGGCGGTCTGCATCTCCGCGATCTGCGCGGCGATCTCGTCGGTCGCCCGCGCCGTCTGGGCGGCTAGCGCCTTGACCTCGGAGGCGACGACGGCGAAGCCACGGCCGGCATCGCCGGCCCGGGCCGCTTCGATCGTGGCGTTGAGCGCCAGAAGGTTGGTCTGCTCGGCGATTTCGGTGATGAGTTTCACGACGCTGTCGATCCGGTTGGTGGCTTCGGACAGCCGCGCGATGCTCTCATCGGTGCGATGGGCCTGGGCCACGGCGTTGTTGGCGATCCGGCTGGATTCCTGCACCTGCCGGCTGATTTCGTTGACCGACGCGGTGATTTCCTCGGTGGCGGCGGCGACCGACTGGATGTTTTCCGATACCGAATTCGAATTCGAGGTCGCGGAATTCGACAGCGCCATCGTGGTATCGGACGTCTGCGTCAAGGACTTCGCCGAGGCTTCCAGCTCGGTCGAAGCCGACGACAGCGTTCCGACGATCTCGCCGATCATGCCTTCGAAATGCTCCGTAATTCGGCCGATATGCGCCGCGCGGGCGGTCTGGACATGGGCCTTGGACATCGCGTCGGCATCGGACTGCGCCTTGGCGACCAGCGCCTGCTTGAAGATCTGCAGCGAGTCGGCGATGCGGCCGATCTCGGTCTGCAAGCCCTGATGCGGGATCGCAACCGCGAGATCGCCGCCGGTCAAGGCGCTCATCGGTTTCAGCATCGAGTCGATGCCCTGACGGAAGTCGCGCATTAGCCAGGCCGCGGCGCCGCTGCCGAGGACCAGCGCCACACCGAGAATGATCAGCGTCATGAGCGTGCCGCGGGCATAGACCTCGTCGGCGGTCTGGCCGGCCTGTGCCGCGCCCTTGTCGTTCAACTCGACAAGCTTCGCCAGCAGCCCATCCATCGCGCGGCCGGTCGGAACGACCTTGCTGGCATTCATCGCCTTGGCGGTGGCGAGGTCGCCTTTGATGGCCGCGACGCGGACGGTTTCGGAAGCCTCGATGAAGGTCGCCCAGGACGCCTTGACCTGGTTGGCCAGATCGCGCTCCACGGCGGAGGTGATCAGCGGCTCGTAGCGCGCGGCGGCACTATCGTAATCGGCCTTGCGGGCGGCCAGATTGGTGTCGACGGCGGCGCGCTCGGCGTTGGTGACCAGCAGATGATCCCGTAAAACCGCGCGATAGCGGGCTGATTGGACTCGCATTTCGCCGATCCAGCGCACGCTCGGCAGCCAGTTCGTCTGGATATCCTGCACGGAGGCGTCGATCGCCCGCATCTGCACAAAAGCGAGGCCGCCAAGACCGGCCATCGTCAGAATGAGAAACGAGACGAGAACCAGCAGCTTGGTCCTGATCGGGTACTTTGCGAGCACGGATGTCTCTCCAGGGATAAACGCCCTGTTGAGGGCCACAGCCTACCGTGGTCCGTTTTGCTCAAGAATTGGTAAAGAGTTGTAATAAGTGCCGGCATCGACTTTAGCCTATGACGTTGCCGCGCCGGGCTCGCTCGGGTAAACCGACGCCGGCCGGCCGCCCCTGCAACCGCCGATTCTGCCCTCTGGCGGCAATCAGGATTTCCAAGGATTACCATGCATCGCTATCGGTCCCATACTTGCGGCGCGCTCCGCGACAGCCACATCGACCAATCCGTTCGACTGTCCGGCTGGTGCCATCGCATCCGCGACCATGGCGGCGTGCTGTTCATCGATCTGCGCGACCATTACGGGCTGACGCAATGCGTCGCCGATCCGGATTCGCCGGCCTTCAAGCTGGCCGAGACGCTGCGCGCCGAATGGGTGGTGCGGATCGACGGCAAGGTGCGTCGCCGGCCAGGAGGCACGGAGAATTCCGACCTGCCGACCGGCGCGGTCGAATTGTACATCACCGAGATCGAGGTGCTCGGCCCGGCGCTGGAACTGCCGCTGCCGGTGTTCGGCGATCTGGAATATCCGGAGGACATCCGGCTGAAATATCGCTTCCTCGATTTGCGTCGCGAGAAGCTGCATCAGAACATCATGACCCGCGGCGCGATCGTCGATTCGATGCGGAAGCGGATGAAGGAGCAGGGCTTCTTCGAATTCCAGACCCCGATCCTGACCGCGTCGTCACCGGAAGGCGCGCGCGATTTTCTGGTGCCGTCGCGGATTCATCCCGGCAAGTTCTACGCGCTGCCGCAGGCACCGCAGCAATATAAGCAATTGCTGATGATGTCCGGCTTCGATCGCTATTTCCAGATCGCGCCGTGCTTCCGCGACGAGGATCCGCGCGCCGACCGGCTGCCGGGCGAATTCTACCAGCTCGATCTGGAGATGAGCTTCGTCGAGCAGGACGACGTGTTCGCCGCCGTGCAGCCGGTCATCACCGGCGTGTTCGAGGAATTCGCCAAGGGCAAGCCGGTGACGAAAGACTGGCCGCGCATCGCTTATGCGGACTCGATGAAAAAGTACGGCACCGACAAGCCGGACCTGCGCAACCCGATCGAGATGCAGGACGTGTCCGAGCATTTCCGTGGCTCGAACTTCAAGGTGTTCGCGCGGATGCTGGAAGACAGCCGCAATCAGGTCTGGGCGATCCCGGGCACCGGCGGCGGCAGTCGCGCGTTTTGCGATCGCATGAATTCGTGGGCGCAGGGCGAAGGTCAGCCCGGCCTCGGCTACATCATGTGGCGTGAGGGTGGCGAGGGCGCCGGCCCGCTCGCCAACAACATCGGTCCGGAGCGCACCGAGGCGATCCGCGCAGCATTGGGCCTGAAGGCCGGCGACGCCGCGTTCTTCGTCGCGGGCGATCCGGCGAAATTCTACAAATTCGCAGGGCTTGCGCGGACGAAAGTCGGCGAGGAGTTGAAACTGATCGACAAGGACCAGTTCAAGCTCGCATGGATCGTCGATTTCCCGATGTACGAATATAACGAGGACGACAAGAAGGTCGATTTCTCCCACAACCCGTTCTCGATGCCGCAAGGCGGCCTCGACGCGCTCAACACGCAGGACCCGCTGACCATCAAGGCGTTTCAGTATGACATCAGCTGCAACGGTTTCGAGATCGCCTCGGGCGGCATCCGCAATCATCGCCCCGAGGCGATGGTCAAGGCGTTCGAAATCGCGGGCTACGGTGAGAGCGACGTGATCGAGCGGTTCGGTGGCATGTACCGCGCCTTCCAGTACGGCGCGCCGCCGCATGGCGGCATGGCCGCCGGCGTCGATCGCATCGTCATGCTGTTATGCGGCACCACCAACCTGCGCGAGATTTCGCTGTTTCCGATGAACCAGCGCGCGGAGGACCTTCTGATGGGCGCACCGTCCGATGTCGCACCCAGGCAGCTGCGGGACTTGCACATCCGACTCAATTTGCCGGAATGACGATTTACAAAAATTGATGGATCGCCGACACATCGGGCTTGGTGAAGGTCGCGGGGGAACGCATGTCGTCTTATTCTGAAGATCTGTCGTCCGCCGCGCTCGCCTATCATCGCCTGCCCAGACCAGGGAAGCTGGAGATCCAGGCGATCAAGCCGCTCGCCAACCAGCGCGATCTGGCGCTGGCCTATTCGCCGGGCGTCGCCGCCGCCTGCATGGCGATCGCCAACGATCCCGCCGAAGCCGCCAACCTGACCATTCGCGGCAATCTTGTCGCCGTCGTCACGAACGGCACGGCGGTGCTCGGGCTCGGCAATATCGGTCCGCTGGCGTCGAAGCCGGTGATGGAAGGCAAGGCGGTCCTGTTCAAGAAGTTCGCCGGCATCGACGTGTTCGACATCGAGATCGCCGCCGATACGATCGAGCGTGTGGTCGAAACGGTCGCGGCGCTTGAGCCGACCTTCGGCGGCATCAATCTGGAAGACATCAAGGGACCGGAATGTTTCGAGATCGAGGCGCAACTCAAGGCGCGCATGAAGATCCCGGTTTTTCATGACGATCAGCACGGCACCGCCATCATCGTCGGCGCCGCGATCAAGAACGCGCTGCTGCTGAACGGCAAAAATCTGGCCGACGTGAAGATCGTCTGCTCCGGCGCCGGCGCGGCCGCGATCGCCTGTCTGAATTTGCTGGTCTCGCTCGGCGCGCAACTCAAGAACATCTGGGTCTGCGATATCGACGGCGTCGTGCATGAGGGCCGCAATACGCTGATGGATCGCTGGAAGGCGGTCTATGCCCAGAAGACCGACAAGCGCACGCTCGCCGACGTCATTCCCGGCGCCGACATTTTTCTCGGCCTGTCCGCGCCGAACGTTCTGTCTCCCGACATGGTCAGAGCGATGGGTGACAAGCCGCTGGTGATGGCGCTGGCGAATCCAAATCCGGAAATCATGCCGGACGAAGCGCGCAAGGCGCGGCCGGATGCGATGATCTGCACCGGGCGGTCGGACTTTCCGAACCAGGTCAACAACGTGCTGTGCTTTCCCTTCATCTTCCGGGGCGCGCTCGATGTCGGCGCGACGGCGATCAACGAGGCGATGAAGCATGCCGCCGTCGATGCGATCGCGCAGCTGGCGCGCGATCCGCCGTCCGACATGGTCGCGCCCGGATTCGATAACGGCGAGGCGCAGGGCTTCGGTGTCGGGTCGTTGATCCCGTCGCCATTCGATCCGCGTCTCATCCTCCGCATCGCGCCCGCCGTCGCCAAGGCGGCCATGGACTCCGGCGTCGCGACCCGGCAGATCACCGATTTCGACGAGTACATCGCGGTGCTGGAGCGCTTCGCGTTCCGCTCCGGTCTGGTGATGAAGCCGGTGTTCGCCAAGGCCAAGGCGCAGCCGGTGCGCGTGATCTACGCCGAGGGCGAGGACGAGCGCGTGTTGCGCGCGACGCAGGTGGTGCTCGAGGAGAAACTGGCGCGACCGATTCTGGTCGGGCGCCCGTCGGTGGTCGAAGCGCGCATCAAACGCTTCGGCCTGGCGATCCGCGCCGGCACCGATTTCGATCTCATCAACCCCGAGGACGATCCGCGCTATCGGTCTTACGTGCAGTCCTACATCGACGTCGCCGGCCGACACGGCGCGACGCCCGATGTCGCGCGCACCACGATCCGTACCAACGCGACCGTGATCGCCGCGCTGGCGGTGATGCGCGGCGAGGCGGACGCGATGATCTGCGGCGTCGAAGGCAGCTATATGCGGCACCTGCGTCACGTCCGCGAGATCATCGGCTATCAGTCCGGCGTCAGCGATTTCGCCGCGCTCTCCTTGCTCATCACCAGCAAGGGCGCGGTGTTCATCGCCGATACGCAGGTGCGGCCGAATCCGTCGGCCGAGGAATTGTCCGACATCGCGGCGCAGGCCGCCGTGCATCTTCAGCGGTTCAACATCAAGCCGAAGATCGCCTTCGTCTCGCATTCGGATTTCGGTAGTTACGATACCGAGTCGTCGCGCAAGATGCGTCGCGCGGCCAATCTGTTCACCGAGCGTCACCCGAACATCGAGGCCGACGGCGAGATGCAGGGCGACACGGCGCTATCGGAAGCGGCGCGCGAGTTGATCCTGCCGCATTCGCGCCTGAGCGGCGTCGCCAACGTGTTGATCCTGCCAAATCTCGATGCCGCCAACGCGGCGTATCAGATGATCAAGGTGCTGGGTGACGCCTTGCCCGTCGGTCCGATCCTGATCGGGCCGTCGCGGCCGGCGCACATCCTGACGCCATCGGTGACGGCGCGCGGCATCCTGAACATGACGGCCGTCGCGGCGGTCGAAGCGCAGGAGCAGGCCGGGCGCTCGCAGCCGGTGATGGTGGTTTAAT